>JBLHTH010000032.1:0-27758 GCA_047627195.1 Pseudohongiellaceae bacterium
ATATCCACGGCGTTTGGAAGCAACATTAAATGACCAAATTTCAGTGCCAGAGTCCTCGAAAGTTTCTTGCCCCCCACCTTTATGCATCACGGTAGATAAGACCCCTGTGTCTGGGCTATAGGCAAATGGCTGTCGCCCGCCAATACGCCAATCATCGTCTGGTGCTACGACCATGCCGTTGCGATCGGCAAGATCTAGATCAGGGGGGTTAATCGACCAAGGTTCACTGATCAATACTTCCTCGCCTTCGACAGTAGCTTCGAAAACCATTCCGTCCATCGACAACATGACCCAACCGTCATCTGAAGCCACGGCGTAGTCATAGACGGGATCTTCCAGAACATTAAAGAATACTTCACTGCGGAAACGACCTGTCTCTGCGCCATCATCGTCCATCTCAATCAACTGCACGCGGCCATCGGCACAAATCGTCAAGAAACCAGATTCTACCGGGTAAATACCAGCGCATGCTGGTGTCGAAATTTCATGAAGAAATTCATTGGTATCAGTATCTACAATAGAGACTGAAATACCTGGCGTAACATTCCAAACCCCAATAAATCTATCCTTGATCAAACCGATAAATCCGCTATGACCGATTCCGGCAGCTTTCGTGGGAATCTCGATTTCAGTAACAGGTAGAGTAGTTTCAGCATCGTATGCGATGACAAGATCGGTCCGATCACCATATACGTTGCGTGTATAATAGGAGGCATAGGCGTAAATCAAGCCACGCTCCATGTGCGGACGAATTGCTGGGGAAAAACTTGACAGCGTTATAGTGCCGCCGATCTTACCGGTATCTCCATCAATCAAATAGGCTATTTCACTGCCACGGACTGAAAACCAGTGCGGATTTTTCTCTTCCATTTTGAGAGATTCATACCCTATTGTTGTATCCCATTTCTGAGCATTAACAATGGTAGCTGACATTGCCACTACCACCCCACAAACCAGACTCTTAAACATTCAATACTCCCAGGAAGAAATCCATTCGGTTTCAGTACACTTTTAGCCTCAAATGGGGCAAGCAGTGCCTACTTCAGTTTTTTAGTGATTAGCGTTGCCTGATTATTCTTGTTCTAGAACAAGACTATTTTTAGCATCGAAAACAAAGGTATAAATTTGTCCACTAATCTATTGCAATCAGCATGCCAAACCTAACGATAGCTGTATGTTGCTGTTAACCATCGACATTACTTACTACCGGAATTCTTTATGCATTGATCTACACTTTCCAACGCACTAAAAACGAGAATTCTTATTCTTACCGCACTAAAAACGGGATAACAATTTTTATGCACGGACAAGTAATTTGGTTCAAAAACTTATTTAGCTTGCTCTTTTTTGGGGCGCATATTCGATATTTTCGTAATATACCGAATGATCATTTAGAGGGTTTAGAATCGGGCTTATTGGGCGCGCCTTAACTTCGCAGAGCCCAATAAAAGCCGGCATCTTTTTTTAAGAAGCTTATCCATTTACACCTTTCTAATAGGCACAGCTGGATATACGATTTTCTGAGTGAGAACTAATAGATACGAGCAGGAAGAGTTTCTTGAACGCCGAGTAGACTTATGGCCCAGCTATCTTGACTACTGCCTTTGCGTCGATACTTGCTAATCTAGTTATCGTCGAAAGGTACTCTGAGTACTTTCACCAATCTTATCCGCATCTGTACCCTTCCTATACTGAAGCTGTACATTCGCAGAGTATATAATTCTCAGATCATCACTCTCATGTGGCTCTGTTTGATGCGCCAAATAACTTGGGAATACCACAAACAATCCCTTTTTAGGCTGGACTGAAAACCTGTAAGGCATCCAGCCTATTTCTGGCGGATAGAAGTGTTCAAAATGGGCTCTAGCAGGATTTTCAAATACGATGCTGCCGGTATTTTCTGTTGCAGACGCGTAAAACGCCATGCTTAAGTGCGATAGTGGATGAGTGTGCTGCGGCACAAAATGATCCCTTGCGTAAACAGAAGACCACGCGTTATCTAACCTCATTACTACATCAGACCTACCTACAAGGCGGAGATATTCAGCAAACACGTTCATCGCTGCTTTATTCATGAACTTGAAATCTTCTCGCTTTCCCAAGTTCACATTGTAAAAAGAAGTGAAGCCATACTTTTTAAAGTCATCTTGATGCTCGGCGCGTTTACCGCCGTGCCAAGCGTTACTAATTAAGCCTGCGTCAGGAAATTCGTTCATTAGACCCAAACTTTTTGTATAAAACTCATCAGCTATTACGTCGTGATTTGGATAGTCATCAATAGTTAGCACAGGATGACTAAACATTGGGATTAATTCGCTCATAAACTACTCACAGAATCTTATATAAAAAATCGGAGATACTACTTTGTAGGCATGCCCTTGAATTTAAGTAAGGACAAATTGTAGGTTATCAACTCTACGACACCAACCTTATCACCTGAGTGTTCAAGGGCTTGCTGATAATCTTCTTGCGCTCCAGTCAAATCATCCATCAGAAAACGCAAAGTCCCTCTGTTATTCCAAGCGGACCAGTGACTAGGCATAAGCTCGGTTGCACTAGTACACTCCTGTTCAGCCTTTAAATCTTCTCGAGTAGAAACATATACAACACACAATGCATTACGAGCGAAATATCGAGCAGCCGCATCCATGCCGGATTTTCGGGTCTGCTCTACATACCCAAGCGCTAGCTCAAGCGCCTTATCCGGCTTACCTTGATATAACAACAACTCAATTTGAGCAACCTCTTCCGGGGCCTGAAACTGAATAGACATTCTCGTACTGGAAGTACCCGCCGTCTTAAGGCGCGTACCTGTAAGCGGTCGCTGCCCATACGCAGCTGTAGACAAAGCTGTAGACAAAGCTGTAGACAAAGCTGTAACAAATACCGCAACGACTAAAAATCTTACTCTCGTCATGTCATCCCCCTTTCTGTGCAGGATTGTTTTTATTCGGAGCACTAATTAGTATTGCCAAAAGACAGCTTTAAAGCAATCTTTCGAGTCGAAGACTTTGGTTTACAAAATCTTGAAAATTATTATAACTAACGGCAATATTTCCATTTCGCAAGCAACACTAGTTACCTAATATAGAAAGCATCAAAACCTGAGTATCTGTATGCGAGTCGACTACTTACCTCTCTGTGTAAGCTAGTTAAATTGTTAATAGATAACGTGAACTGAAATGGTTCCTATGAAAGAGTTTTAATCGCAACATTAGACGGGTGCGTTGAAAATTCACTTCATAAGCGGTTCAGTACTTTGGGTCCTTTTCTCTAAAAAATCTTTAGCTATTTAATGCCAGCTCTGACCAATGCATCATGCAGCGCAACAAGTTGGCGGGCATAGGGTGCTGCTCGATGACCATAGTTAGCTGACACAGGTTGCTTCACCTGCACCGCACTAAAAGTTGCAACGGAGCGTTTGGTTTTATGAGGCTCTAGGCAAGCTTGCTCAAAATCGAGACCCACGAATCTTAACAAACTCGAAATCTCAGCCTCTGTGTTTTTTACTAGGCTGGCGTAGTCAACCACGTAAATCGACTCTCTATAGGTTTGCTGCCAAAAATCAATGGTTCTTGCATGCACACCATAGTAATGCCCGATATCGTATAGCCGATGCGCACATGGCCAGCTCTTAGAAAACTTGTGTCGGTATATAGATAAGCCGACATCTATTGGCGCGCGCTTTGTGTAGATAATCGGGGACTTTGGAAACAACAGACGAATCAGACCAATTGACCGAAAGTTCAACGGCTGTTTATCCACTATACTTGCAGCACCAGAGTTAGTTGGCATTGCCTCAAGATACCGATCGCGCCAAGCGCTCGCTTGAGCACGCAGCTCTTCTCTAGCTGCATCAACGCCGCGAAGTCGAGCCAGCCCCATCAAACCTTCATGGATATCATAAAGAGTTGGTAACTCGCCGGCACCCTCCACTAGTGAATGAGATGCCAGAATTGACTCAATAAGCGTAGTGCCAGTGCGAGGCATGCCGACAACAAATATGGGGCGTGGGCGCTTTTTCCCCGAGCGATTTAAATTCAGCTCAATCGGCTCATTAAACAGCTCAATTAGCAATGCAAGGTCTTGCTCTGTTTGTTTCGGCTGATAAACGAATCCCTCGCGTTCAGAAATTTTTCGATTGATGGTATTGGCTTCATCCCAAGCATTGAAAGCCTGATCATAATGCCGACTCCGATCTAGTGCGTCACCGAGAGTAAATCCGAGCATGACGCGATATTCCGCAGGCGTGGCATTATTTTCAAACAACGTTTTTACCGCTTGAATTTCATTATTATCAAGCCTCCCCTCTCTTAAATCTCCAAGCACAACATGAGCAGGCGCAAATCTGGGGCGCGCGGCGATAGTGCGCAAGCAATAATCTTCGGCAAGGTTTAATTTACCCGTTAGATAATAAAGACGACTTAAGGAATACATCAGCTCAGGGGAATCTGGTGAAATTTCCTTAGCTGCGTTTAGATGTTCGTGAGCAACTTCATACTGTTGAGCTGCTATTTCCATCCTCGCTAGACTAATTAGATGGGAAGCGCTTTTTGGGTCTAGGGTAAGCACCGGCTCAAACGCGGCAATAGCCTCTTCGAAACGGGACTCTTCGAAATAGGCGCGGGAAAGCGCCTGCCAGGCCTCGGTAGAACTGGGATGGGCCCCTGTCCAGCCGCGAGCAATTTCCAATAACTCAAGCCAGTCTCTAGTATCGGCGGCCAGTGCAGCGGCCACCTGCCATGCTTGAGTATTACCGGGGTTCACCCGCTGGGCGCGGGCAAATACTTTAAGTGCTTCAAAGGATTCTCCGGAGCGCGCCAGGGTTCTTGCTAGCAACAGCAATGCCTGAAAATGTTCAGGCTGCTGCTTGAGCAGCAACCTGAACACCGAGGCAGAACCTTTAAGGTCTCCTGTTTGGTAGAGATTGGAGCCTAGCATCAGGCTGGAATCAAAGTCGCTTGGGTTGCGAGCGACTTTGACACGCAGTAGTCGAATCACTTCTGAAGTCGGCAGTTCTTCTGATCGTTGCATATGCGACTATTTTACACCCACTGCAGCAATCTTCTACTTGAACGGGTTTAAGCTGGTCATATTGTCAAAATCTGCAGACAGTCCAACATAAAAAACTCGACCCCTAGGACCAACCGGCAGGTTCAGGTATGGCCCGTCTGGCTTTTGGTTAGTGATATTATTCACACCAAAGAAAGCCTCTAAGCCGTTTTCAAAACTGTAGCTACCCTGAATATCCTGCACCAGCAGAGGGTCTGTTTCTAAAAAGTTGGTGACGTCAGGCTGACGCGCAATTTCCACGGCCGTAAACTGACTGAGAGGGGACTGATAACGCACCCTGTAAGTTGCCGACATAGGCCCGCGCATCCAGCTGGCATTCATGTTTGCAACCCACTCGGGCGCTTGCTCGCCCAACAAAGTATCATCCAGACCTACTTCCTCTACCTGCGTCGGATCAACCGTCGGCTGAGTTCTCAATGACTCGAGGTAGGTCCCATTGAAAGACAATGCCAGAGAGCCGTAGTTCTCTAGGTCCATCGGGTAGTTCAAGCTGAAATCAACACCGGAGGTATAAAGGTTGCTGACGTTAACAGGACGCTGCTCCAAATCGATGATGACACCGACAAGAGCTCCATCTGTTGCACGTGAGAAAAGATCACAAAACGGGTTGTTGGTTGAAGGCTGGTCGTAGCACCTTTCAACGATTTCGTCGTCACTGGGGTAAAGCACGCCATCTGCCATATCGATCTCCCACCAATCGATGGAGGCAACTAGACCCGGTAACCACTGAGGGGTATAGACAAAACCGATGGTCTGGGTTTCGCTGGTTTCCTCCTGTAAGCTCATATTACCGCCACGCACCCCAGGCCTGCCTACCGGTGAAGCCGAAACAAAGTTGTTAGGATCAAGTCCCAATGCCGTTAAATCTCCGGCGCAGTTGGCAACAGTGTTCGCCGTCTGAAATCCCAGCTCAGAAGTTTCGCACGGGTCATCCGGCCTAAAAGAGGCCTGATTATCCGGCTCGAACAATTCAACAAGATTCGGCGCGCGTACTGACTCGCCCATCGATCCTCGAAAAATAAGACTATCATTCAATGTCCAGTTAACACCGAGACTGTAGGCGGTAGTCTCACCAATTGTTGACCAGTCTGAGTAACGGTAGGCACCGTCGACTCGTAAGCTCTGCATAAAGGGACCAACATTCTCAAAAACAGGTACCGATACCTCCGTGAAGAACTCCGTAACGTCATAGGACGATGCGCTTGGCCTTACAAAGTCAATCGGCGTTAGACCATTTGGATTACTGCGAAGCGGATCAGGTGTGTCCTCGACTTTTTCCTCGCGGTATTCGCCGCCCAAAACGAAATCGATGGCGCCAGCCGGCAGCTCAAAACCAAGACCACCGGTATTGCCGGAAACATAGCCATTAAAAACAGTCTGCTCAGCTTGACCGTTGTTCACAAGAGGATTGCCCGCGTTGGTGATAAACGCCTGGGCGGGCCCGTTAGGATCGTTAGGGTCAATTACACCTGGTTTGAAAAAGCGCTGCGTACCATCAACGAAAGGATTAAAGGGCGCACAGCCACTGTTAGCACCCGGCGTAAAGGTCATATTGGCTGGATCACCCCACACGCTTTGATTCCATGGAGATACAACGGGGTCAGTCGGTGGCACAGCTGACGGATCTAAGTTAGAACGACAGGTCGCTTGACCGGTAGCAGGGTCAAGGACGGCGTCCAAGGATGCAAAGTAGCGGTCTTCTAAACGTTGATTTGAAAGCCGAGCGGTGACATCGGTAACACCGTAGTTGGCCGACACTTCGTAATTAAGCCAATCGGTAATGTCGCCCCGAAGCCCAACAACGAAACGAGTAGTCTCCCGAGTATTATCATTAAGCGAGCGCATTTCCAGGTCGTCCCGCGCAAGATTTATTGAAGGCTCCTGAATTGACGCTAACGCATCGTTGAAGGTATCTGGAATGAACGGATTATCAAGGCTCAGCTCAAGTACTGTAGTGAAAGACGAAGCACGCGGGTTAACCGCATCCGTAGTCACATATTTGAACTCGCCAAACGCTGTTGCGTGTTCGTTCAGGTCGTATTTAGCGAGCAAGTTAAAGGAATTGGTCTCCAACTCCGGGATAAGTGACGAGGAAAAAAAGGCTGTCGGTGTACCATCACCATAAAGCTGGGCGAAGCCAGAAACAGGTATGCCCTCGTCGAATGGCAGACCATCGGCATTCAAGGCGACAGGCGAGGGATAGCCGTATACCTCTCCTGTTACCGGGTTGGTTCCAAGAATGTCATAGCGCCCATCTGGAGCCGTGTATGTATAAGTACGACTACCTGGCGGGGTAAGGATTCTATCTGGCACATTGGGGTCGTCTTCTAGACGAAACTCCGCCGGGTTATTCTGAAGATATACCCTATCGGTTAGTGCAAAATCACGCTCAAAACTTTCCAACCTTTCCTGTTTACGATATTCATAGCTGGCTGTGACATTACCTCTGCCACCGGCAAAATTAGCGCCCCAAGTAAAGGATGCAAAGTAATCTTCCGCATCGCCCTCGTCCGACATACCCCCCTGGGTTCTAACGGAGAAGCCTTCGAAGTCATCTTTCAAGACGAAATTAACTGCACCTGACACCGCGTCGGCACCATAAACCGCCGAGGCCCCGCCAGTGAGGATGTCGACCCGCTCGATCAGGGCCACTGGGATAGAATTGGTATCAACTAGTGGAGAACCGGTAGCAATCGCGCTTACATGGCGCCGGCCGTTGACCAGCGTCAACGTGCGGTTGTTACCGAGATTACGCATGTTAAGGGCATTGACGCCAGCCGAAGCACCACCGTCTGATCCTAAGAGATCAAATGAGCCGGACGAGCCAACCAGCGCACCCACTTCACTAACGAAATCCTCGATGTTTGTGTTTCCTGATTGCTGCAGCCGGTCTGCCCCCAGAGAGAGCACTGGGGCGGTATAGTCACCTTGAAAACGGGTAATGCGCGAACCGGTTACCACAACCTCTTCGAGTTGCATTTCACTACCCGAATTTTGGGCATGAACCCCAGAAGCTAGCGGAAGCAGTGCCGCTGATATGGCTGCTGTGAGCAGTTTAGTTCTGTAACGATTGGAATTTTCTTTACTATTTTTATTACTATATGCGGACATAGCTTTTCCTCGAGGCGTATAAGTCGGAATTTTGAATATAGAAATTTAAGTGGCATCTTATTTTTCAAAAAATATATATAGCTCAGCTAAGCCTTAAACTAATTCCAAAGCTCAACGTTATACCTTCGAAGGCTTGAGCATTATTCATGCCAATAGCGATTTAGACTAAAAGATATTGTTTTAATGACCAACCCGCACCAGACAAAGCACCAAGCTGATGCGTTGCTCTTTGAAAATACAAGGCATTGTTAAATAACATAATATTTTCTTACCGAGGTGAACTCGCACTAATAGAGGTCAAGCCATGAGGAGATAGAGGTCATTATAATGATCTATCATTCAATAATTAAAATACTGCTCAAGAAACCTAGCCAACCAGGCAGTTTTATCTTTTAGCTGCACTTGGCTAGTGCAAACAGCACGCTTTATGTGCGAATTAGAACGCAATTTAAAACTCGAATTTATTTACTCGTAGCCGACAATAGAAACCCGTTTCACTTTGAGCAACTATAAGACCTTATTAAAATATTAATTTTTCTTAGTTCATAGCCGATGTCTCATTCCAAAAGCAAAGCGGATAATACAGAGGAAAATTAGCTTGAACCCGGATCCTCAGATCAGCCAACATGGGAAAAATTTTATACCTTTTAATGACAAAAATTTCTACGGAGACAGAGAAAGAAAGATAGAGAGAGAGAGAGAGAGAGAGAGAGAGAGAAATGTATATACAACGAAGATGAACCTTGCCTGTGGAAACAGGCACGCCAAAAAGAAAAGCCTTATATAGAAAAAACTCAGATAGGCAGCAATGATTCCAGGCGCTTGAGGAGAGGTTTTTGTTGGGGTTGCTCGTTAAGGCATGACGGTTACCGATACATAAGCATTAGATCAACAGCACTAGTAATCAAACTGCTGTCGGGCACCGAAAAATTTTCTACGCGCAGATCTATCACGTAATCACCTGACTCCCAGAAAGTGGCTTGAGCTTTGACGGCACTCCAACCATTGTCCATTTTATAGGTCGTAGATATATCTCGGCTCGCAGTGGAGTAGCTGTGTCCCGCATGCTTTATCGTCGACACAACTCCGGGGCCAGCCATAGCTACCGGCACGGTAACAGCGAGAGCGCCTAGCGCTGGAATGACATGAAAATCAGTTTACACAGGCAGAAAAATGGGTCGCCTGCGCGCCCTATATTCCCCTGACCCGCTGAACTTCGTTTAAACTATACACACTGATTGCTTTGTGCCGGGCACGTTAACAATGGCTGGGATTCGATTCTGGGGCGATCAGGTAAGAACAAGCAGATATGGGTCAATTTTATAGCAGGCAAGTTGTTACGATTTGCGCAAAGCACTCTGACAGGAAATATTAGGGCGTGAAATAAAGCCCAATAGCACTTTGCCAAATTAGAGAAAATAGCACGGTTTCAGCGTGAGCAATCGATGAACTGATGGTGCACGCTTTAGAAGCTTCAGGTAATGGCACGCTCTTTTGGTTTTTTTGCGTTGCGAAGAAGATTGCGGAGAAGATTGCTAGACTAGCTCAATTTTGAACAGGATAAGATACAACGCCCCTGTACGGAAGTTACACTTAAGAATAGTCCGCAGAAAAAGCGCGGACTAAAACCGCTTCTCTTACTTTTGAATCCTCGTTTATTGACAAGGAAGCTTTGCAGCTTCCCTCCAAATCTAGCCAATAGCTGCACTAGGGACCGAGCACGCTCTTTGCCTGCTTAGCAGCCGATTTAGCAGCCTTTTTTTCCTTTGGCGTCAGTGTGGCCTTCTTCTTAGTTTCCTTATTGCTTTTTTGTTCTTTACTCATAAATAGTTACTCCGTGTATTTGTTAACTAATTTATCATACATTGGGCAAAAATAAGAATTTCACGAACCATAACCCTCTCCAATGAATAAGGTAGCTGATCAATGCGTCATTCCTTCGCAGATCTAGCACCACACGCCTATCGACTCACTCTAGAACATTCTGCTTAATTCGTGTAGATCGAGTTCGGATACCCCAATACTCTACTAGGATATCGCCGCTTTTTCTAAGAAACTGTTGCGCATCAACACCGTGAAGTTTGCATCCTTTTCCTTCCTCACTACAAAATTTCGACATGCAACTCATCGCAGCAACACGCTCTCAAGCTAAAAACCTTTGACATCCGCTTTCCTTAATCAAGTGAAATAGCAGACTCAGCGAATTTATAAGCGCGCATTGGTCAAATCGTGGCAACACCGTCAGCGACGATTCTGTTCAGGTTGTAAGCGAATTCTGAGAACATTCGATAAGTCATTAAATTCCTGAGATAATATTTCTATAGTGAGGTAATCTCATCATTAAACACCCTTAATAATAAACGAAATTTGGAGTAGCCTATGCTACGCATTACGACTTTAACACTGGTTTGGCTAATCCTCTCTCAAGCCACTTTTGCACAGGAAAAAATCATCATTATTGGTGCGGGGATTTCTGGCCTGTCAGCGGGAAAGACGTTGCAAGAATCAGGATACGAGGTCGTTATTCTGGAAGCTCGCGACAGAATCGGCGGCCGTATCTGGACCGACAGATCAACGGGCAAACCACTAGATTTAGGGGCCAGCTGGATTCATTTTATCACTGGCAACCCTATAACCGAGCTGGCGAATAAGATCAACGCACCGCTGACCGGCCTATTTGACTATGACGATACCAGCATGTTTGATGCTGATGGCAAGGAAGACCCCCTCACTTCTGCACAACTGCAGCAGTTTGCTGAAGTCTTCACTCAATTTGCAGCCAGCGTTACCGCAAGCAATGTCGATGCCTCGGTGCAGGATGTCCTCGATTCTGCTGTCAGCCAAGGCGCACTCAATGGCTTTAGCACCCAAGCACTTGACTCAATAATCAACACCGTCAAGGAACACGAGTACGCCGGGGATGCTAGCGAGCTATCTCAAATTGGAACTGACGAAGGCGTTACCTCCTCTGGCGGTGATGTATTGTTCCCGGATGGCTTTGATGCGATCACTAACTTCTTAGCCATTGGCCTGAACATTAGGACCGAAACGATTGTTCAAACCGTCGCGTATACCGAAACTGGGGTCACTATTGCAACAAACAAGGGCGAGTATAGCGGTGACCGAGTTATTGTAACTGTGCCTCTGGGTGTGCTCAAAGCTGGCGACATCACGTTTAGTCCTGCTCTGCCCAGCGACAAATTAAGTGCGATTTCAGGACTGGGTTCGGGGTCACTGAATAAAGTGTGGCTAGAGTTCCCTAGCGTTTTCTGGGACAACACCACTCTTCAGAATTATTTTAGTACGCCAAAGGGCCGCTTTAATGAGTGGGTCAATTGGCACAAGGCAACTGGAAACAAACACCTTTTAGGTTTCAATGCCGGCAAGTATGGTCTGGAAATTGAAAGTAAAAGCGATGATGAAATTGTCGCTGAAGCAATGACAATCTTAAGAACTATGTGGGGCACTGACATACCAGAGCCTATCAATAAAGTAATTACGCGCTGGAACAGCGACCCATTTGCCAAAGGCGCCTATTCTTTCATTAAGGTAGGTTCTACCGTCGCTGATAGAGCGATTCTGGCTAAATCTGTTTCCAACAGACTCTTTTTCGCGGGCGAGGCAACCAGTACTGACAACGCAGCGACCACCAACGGCGCTTACGACACAGGGCTGCGTGAAGCGCAGAAAATTTCTTCACTTGCGCCCATAACAACAGAGACAAACACTACTGGCGCATTCGATGGCAGCACCGGCCAACTAGTACTGCCGAGGCTAAGTGCTGGCGGACAGTTCTACAGGCTAACGTTGGCACTGGCTGACCCGGTAACGCTGATTTTTCAGGTCGCAGGTGCTGAGCTTCTTGAAGGAACGAGTTTTACGGCGGCGGGCTTTGACGGGGCCACCGGCACGCTCAAGCTGCCGGTGGTAAATGTAGGCAATGCCAGATACAACCTTGAGATGACAATTGTTGCTAATTCCAACCCTATTCAATTTCAGCTTTCTAAAGTATCACTGCTTTAAATGATCAGTTGGGCTTTGATTGGCTTTCGCAAAAAAAGCCATAGAAAAATAGGCATGAGCCATTTAATTTTTAACAAAAAAAGCCCGACAAAATTCGGGCTTTTTTAATGTTTAAGGGATCAAAATTAAATGCCTCCGACCCCTTTAATCGACCATCAATATGCAGCATGAGTCCAAGTATCGCCAACTCCTCCCCCATATATAAGGGCGAATACAAATTTCCTGTTGTCGTATTGCTTTACACTTTTGCCGGAAGTACCTAGCTCCCAAGAGATACCTACGCCGCTACCGGAGGTTAAGTAAAACAGCAGGTGCTCATCGATTTTTAACAGCTCATGAGACTGTAGATTCTGATCCAGTTCATAAATGATGAGAGGTACCATGAATTTTACACTGGTATCTAATATCAAATTGAGCGGACTGTTAGCACTTTTGCAAGTGCTGACAAGAAGCCGGAACACACCGGATGTAAAACCAAAGCTGATTTCGTTGTTTGGTAAGCCAGTGATTTGTTCTAGCCTGGCAAGATCATTCGCTAGGTCGCGCAATCGCAAAAAGAGAGCCCGAGTCTGCTGAGAGGAAGATTATAGGGAAATAGCACAATTGGTTTTAGAGTCAAGACGAACAAAATTGGGCCAGGGATTAACCTGCTGGCATAAAAACAGCTTGGACAGACCCCGTCAATCTCCCCGAGCTATAAGCTGCCAAATCAGCTTCATTGAAAAATCAGGCAGTTTATCGCGCTATTTCATCCTGCTAGAGGCAGGATGAAATAGCGACCTATAAGCATCAACTTAAGTTTAGCCCAAACAGGTTTGGCGCAAACTTCTCGCTAGGACCTTGGCGTCCACAAATAGACTTCCCACTCTCGCAGTGGCTCAGATCCAGTGTAAAGCGGCTCATCGAGGGTTCTGCCTGATCTAGCAGCCCACTGTTCCATCATTGCCAGGCGCTGGGCATCGTCTACTATTTGAGTCGCTGTCATTTCAAAGGTTTGATCGCCAACTCGCAGCCAACCGTCCCCGCCACGTTCTTTCACGCGCTCTCCCCAATAGCCATTATCAGGGCGGGTTGCTGAGATGATGCCTTGCTGAATACCTACAAAAGACAGATGCACGACCAACTCAGGGAAGCCTTTTTGTTTCATCATCATCGGCCCCCGATAATCGTTCAGCGGGCTAAAATCGTCTAACGCAGGTGTTGCAGTTCCACCAATAATAAGGCCGGGCAGACGCCCCAAACCTTGGTTACTGAGATATGGCGCGGTAGAGACCCATCCGATCAAGACCGCAAGAACTAATACTCCAACCGCTATACCGGCTATTTTAGGCTTGCTCATTACGCATTCTCCTTATTGTTATAATCAGAGCACGGACAGTATATCCTACCCAGCCTATTGTCCAACTGTTGAACCATTACCAGAGACCAAGTGTGGTATCGACACGTCTTATAGAAATTTTGCCCACAAGCGCCCTTTACAATCGTTTTTCCCGTCAATCAGCACAGATTGCGGTAAACCGGCATCTCTCGTGCCTTAATTAGCAAAACGGATAGATTCGAGAGCTTTAGACGCCTCACTTACTTTTTCAAAGGCGGGGTTCTCTCTAGCTTAAACCAAAATCAGTCATTTCCAATGACATACCCCCTGAAGCCAGCACTAACCAGTGCCAGATGCCCTTGTTAAGATGAAAATATTTCACTAGTCTCTTAGCGAAATAGAACCCTAAAATAGCTTAATAAGAACTTGTGGGATTTAAGATTGGCATATGGCTGTATACACGAAACTATTAGAGTCCGATATTAGCGAACTGCTTAGTAAATTTAATTTAAATCTACTGCATACGTTTGAAAGCGCAGCCGACGGCATACAGAACACGACTTACTTTTTAACTCTCGTCGATGATCGTCGATTAGTGCTAACCCTGTTTGAAAATCGCAGCGGCGATGAATTACCTTTTTATACAACTTTTATTAAAACATTGAATGCGGCAGGCTTGCCGGTGCCCTGCGCGCTGCAAGACAAAAAAGGCGTTGATATTCAGCAGATTTTTGATAAGCCTGTCCTGCTATTCCCTTTAATCCAAGGCCAACATTTAGAGACGGCCACTGTTAATGAAATTAGCCAGATGGGAACTACTTTGGCGAAGATTCATCTGACAAGCCTAGAACTGCCCTTTGAACACACTAATCCATTAGGCGTGCAGTGGATGCAGCAAACACTAGCACTAATTGAAGACTCCCTTTCACCCGCTGACAAAAAGCTCATCGAAAAACAGATACAAGTAAGATCAAATTTAAAAGCAGCAAAACTGCCAAGTGCAGTAATTCACGCGGACTTGTTCAGAGACAATGTTTTATTTCACCAGGGCAAAGTTGCAGCTGTTATAGATTTTTTCGACGCCGGGACAGACTGCCTTATTTTGGATATTGCTGTCGTTATAAATGATTGGTGCGTGAACGCCGAAGGCCTGGTTGATTCCAAAAAGAGAACTGCTTTGCTAGAAGCTTATGAACGAAGTCGTACCCTGACTAAATTGGAAAAAGCGCATCTGCATGAAGCTCTTCAAATAGCGGCAACGTGCGTTTGGCTTTCACGAACAAAAGGGCAACTGCTTGCAAAGCTAGGCAGCGGGCAAGTAACTAAAGACCCAAATGAATCTAAAAACCTGCTGTTACAGCATATAAATTCGCGGTAAAGAAAAACAACGGAAGGGGGAAACAGAATAACGCACTGCCGACAAATTCAATCCGGCAGTGTTTCACTACTCAACGTCGATAGGCCAATCCGCGGCGTCCCGAGTGTCCAAGGATAAATCACCGGCAAACTTTACCCACCGCGCTCGATAACTGCCTTGCGCGTCAAACATCTCAGTTTGTTTAGCCAAATTAAAATGTCGGCCGCCACGCGGGTCTGCACCGACTCCTGCAATATATTGCCAATTGCCCCAATTCACAGCAACATCATAGTCCACCAACTGATGCTCAAACCAAGCGGCGCCATGACGCCAATCAACCTCCAGCTCATTAACTAGGCAACTAGCTGCTATTTGCCTGCCACGATTTGAAAGGTAACCGGTTTGAGCCAACTGATTCATACATGCATTTACTAGCGGATAAGGGGTGCTGCCAAAGCACCACTTTTGAAATCGCTCGGGATAGTAACTGGTAAGCGGCGATGCTTTAGCCGTGCCTTTAAACGAAAAAAGTCGCCTGCCAAGATTGAGAGCTGACCATTGAAAGTATTCTCGCCATAGCAATTCAACGACAAGCCATTGGGTCGAGTCGTTGGCCTGATGCTGAACTTCATACTCGCTAACTTTTTGTTTTAAACGCCGAGCAGACAGACACCCACTGTTTAGCCATGGCGACATTTTCGACGAATTATCCCAACCGTCTATGCTGTTTCTTACTTCTTTATAACTAAGCGGCAACTCTGTCCCAAAATAACCGTCTAGATGCTGCTTAGCAGCCGACTCACCGCCCCTGAATTCACAAGCCGACGCAGAAGGAGAAGGCACCCAATGGGGCCGCTGCAAGTCGCCTGCAGATCGCATCACATTTTTAGGAGGAGGGGGAAGCGACGTTGGGCTAGTTATTGGTTCAGGTGAAGTCAGCTGCTGCGCCTTGCGGCGAAAACCTGAGAATGTATCTGGCCATTGCCCGATAGGAACAGGTAACTTGTCTTGCTCAAATAAAGTATGGCTGTCTACTTCGTCAATTCTTAGCTTCGGAGCCTTCTGAGTGAGATAGCGCAGCGTCTCAACTTCGTCATAACCGACCTGACGACTAACGCAAAGTCTGTCGATACGATGTTGGCTAATCAATTCTAGGATTGCTATCTCGGGACGTTGATAGAGTACAAGTAGCTGTTGCCCCAACTTGAGCAACGAACTGTTCATATCGCTGATGCTCTCCTGCAGAAAATTCCATCGATGGCAGCCTAGTGAAGCTAAATGATAGCGAAAAGGTGAAAACCAGCGAGGGTTCACACAGTAAACAATAATTAAGCTTTCGCTGTTCGATGCTCGCGCCAAAACAGGGTTGTCTTCAAGGCGCAGGTCGTTAGTTACCCAATAGAGAGTTTTCATTAGCTTTGTCCAGTGTCTTTATAGATACGCACAGAACACTTAAGCAGATTGCTGACGATTTAGCCTACTACGATACTGTAAAGAGTAACCGGATTTGCCCTTTAAACATGAGTGAGAAACCTCAAGAAAGGGACTAGTCTTCCCTCAGATCGTCGCGCAGTTTGATTAATTGTGAGCTGTAGTTGGCAGCGTCCCCGTAAGCGGAAAAATTACGGTACCTTTTGTGGGACCCTACAACTTTGCGAGCATGCTTAATTGGGCACCAATATTGCTCTGTGCGAGCAATCACTTCTTGGGCGTAGCTCATAACACCATTGCCATAACCGCAGTAAAGGCAATTGAACTTTTCTATACCGTTGAGGTAGGAGAGCTGATGCCTGTCCATCACTATGTATTTCGACCTAGTCACACGCGCGATGCTATAAAGCCTAAAACAGATGTGTTGATAGGCAGTGATGCTGACATCTATAAAGGCGATAGGAATTATCATACCGTATATAAAAGGGATCGATAGAATATGCCGAAGTTTGGAAGACAAAAGCCAGGGCAAAATTGCAACTTTTAAGATCCGGTGAGCTTCGAGCGACGCCTCATCAAACTTAACCTTAGCGCCTGTTAGCTTATATTTAAATTCTTCCTGCTGCTCCTCAAGTTCATTTACCAATTGATATTCGAGTTTAGCGATCTTATCAACTAGTTCACTAATTCTATTGCTCATAAGGTATTTCCTTGGCAGCGACCACCGACTGCAGAAATAACAATCAGTAATCACCTAGTAACGCATGAATAACGTCGAGCTGATAAGTCGAGACATGATGTTCGAACTTAGTTCATGCCAAGAGCTATTGATGCTGCAATCAACTTCAATGACTTTTAAATCGAATATCCTAAAACTAGAATGAGCCGCCAGGAATACGAACCCAACCTTCCATTAAGACTCTTGCGCTGCGGCTCATAATTACTTTTTTAGCTTGCCACTGCCCATTGACCTGAGCTGTCTCAGCTCCTACTCGCAGGGTGCCGGACGGATGACCGAAAGTCACTGCGCTGCGCTGACCACCGCCCGCTGCAAGGTTAACTAGTGTCCCTGGAATAGCTGCCGCCGTGCCGATTGCAACAGCCGCAGTTCCCATCATAGCGTGATGTAATTTGCCCATGGATAATGCGCGCACCGCAAGATCAATATCACTTGCCGAAATTTCTTTCCCACTTGATGAGATAAAAGATTTAGGTTTAGCCACAAATGCGACCTTAGGCGTATGCTGACGGTCCTGCGCCTCGGACACATCGTTGATCAACCCCATTTGAACCGCCCCATAGGCGCGAATGGACTCAAACATGGCTAACGCTTTTTCATCACTATTGATGTCATCCTGAAGCTCTGTACCCTGATAAGAAACATCTTCCGCATTAACAAAAATAGTAGGAATACCGGCATTTATTAGCGTTGCTTTTAGGGTGCCAACGCCAGGCACTTCTAAATCATCAATCAAATTACCCGTTGGGAACATAGAGCCTTCACCGTCCACGGGGTCGATAAATTCAACCTGCACCTCTGCCGCAGGAAAAGTTACTCCGTCTAATTCAAAATCTCCGGTTTCTTGAACATCACCGTTAGTCATTGGCACGTTTGCAATAATGGTCTTGTTAATATTGGCCTGCCAAATTCGAACAATCGCCAAGCCGTTTTCAGGAATTCGGTCCGCTGCAACCAGGCCATTACTAATAGCAAAAGAACCTACAGCAGCACTTAAGTTTCCGCAGTTACCACTCCAGTCAACAAACGGTTTATCAATTGCTACTTGACCAAACAAGTAATCCACGTCGTGATCTGGCCGCGCACTTTTAGAGAGGATAACAGTTTTACTGGTGCTTGAAGTTGCACCGCCCATGCCATCGGTTTGCTTACCGTAGGGGTCTGGGCTTCCGATGACTCGCAGTAGAAAATTGTCGCGGGCTCTGCCAGCTACTTGTGCAGGCTCTGGCAAATCAGCCAGCTTAAAAAATACACCTTTACTGGTTCCACCGCGCATATAGGTGGCGCTAATCTTAACTTGTGCTGCAAAAGACATATTCTTAACCTATGTTAATTTCTCGAAGACCTGAGCCTTAAAATCTAGGCGGCATTGCTTTCTAAAAACTCTTGAGCAAAGCGTTGCAAGACACCGCCAGCATCGTACACAGTCACGTCTTCAGCGGTGTCGAGTCTACAGGTCATTGGCACATCAATAGACTCACCGCTGGCTCGTACTATGGTCAGAGTCAAGGTGGCTCCTGAAGAAATATCGCCGGCCACATCATAAGTTTCGGTGCCATCAATGCCTAAAGTGCCTCTCGTTGTTCCTGCTTTGAACTCAAGTGGCAATACACCCATGCCAATCAGATTCTGACGGTGAATGCGCTCAAACCCTTCTGCAGCAATAACCTCAACCCCAGCAAGTCGCACGCCTTTGGCGGCCCAGTCACGTGAAGAGCCTTGACCATAATCGGCTCCTGCCACGATGATTAACGGTTGGGACCGCTGCATATAGATTTCGATTGCTTCCCACATACGCATTACTTCTCCTTCAGGCTCTACTCGCGCTAGCGAGCCCTGAACAACCTCTCCATTTTCCCTAACCATTTCATTTAGCAGTTTCGGGTTAGCAAAGGTTGCACGCTGCGCCGTTAAATGGTCGCCGCGATGGGTTGCATAGGAATTGAAATCCGCCTCTGGCACACCCATTTTGGCGAGATACGCCCCGGCCGCACTGCTAAGCTGGATAGCGTTTGAGGGTGATAAGTGATCAGTGGTAATGTTGTCACCGAGTACAGCGAGAGGACGCATGCCTTTCATGGTGCGTTCGCCAGCCAAGGCTCCTTCCCAGTAAGGCGGACGACGGATGTAAGTACTGGCTGGATCCCATTCATACAAAGGGCTTTTTGAAGGCTCGATTTTGCCTAAATCAAACATGGGTATGTAGATTGTTTTGAACTGCTCAGGCTTAACAGAAGCCGCAACGATTGCATCAATCTCTTCATCACTTGGCCAGATATCTTTCAGAGTGATTTCATTGCCTTCTTTATCTAACCCAAGAATGTCTTTTTCAATATCAAAACGCATCGTGCCCGCAATAGCATAAGCGACAACTAGCGGAGGCGATGCTAAAAAGGCTTGCTTAGCAAAAGGGTGAATCCGCCCATCAAAGTTTCGGTTGCCCGAAAGCACCGCGGTGGTATATAAATCTCTGTCCACGATTTCTTTTTGAATAGTGGGATCCAGCGTTCCACTCATGCCATTACACGTTGTGCAGGCGTAGCCCACAATGCCAAAGCCCAATATCTCCAATTCAGATAGAAGCCCTGCATCTTCCAAGTATAGCTTCGCAACTTTTGAACCTGGGGCAAAAGATGTCTTTACCCAAGGCTTGCGAACAAGTCCTAACTCGTTGGCTTTCTTAGCGATCAAACCGGCGGCAACTACGTTACGCGGATTGCTGGTGTTGGTGCACGATGTAATCGCTGCAATAATCACCGCGCCATCAGGCATCAACCCCGCTGCTTCATCTGCCTTCGCTTTATCCAAATCAACTGCGATACCACTGAGCGCTAGATCAGCTGTTGCAAGTCGGCGATGAGGGTTTGACGGCCCAGCTAAGTTTCTGCCAACGCTGGACAAATCAAATGTCAGCACTCGCGCATAATCGACGTCTTTTAATGAGTCCGCCCACAGACCGGTTTGTTTAGCGTAGCTCTCAACTAAGGCCACCTGCTCTGGCTCACGACCGGTTATTTTTAAGTAATCAATGGTTTGCTCATCAATGTAAAAAAGCGCCGCTGTTGCTCCAAATTCCGGCGTCATATTGGAAATAGTCGCGCGATCGCCAATAGTTAACTTTGATGCACCCTCGCCGAAAAACTCTAAATAGGCAGAAACGACTTTTTGATTGCGTAAGAATTCTGTAATAGCCAAAACGATATCTGTTGCGGTAATACCCGGTTGGCGTTTACCGGTTAGCTCAACACCAATAATATCTGGCAGGCGCATCATTGATGGCCTTCCCAGCATCACGGTTTCAGCTTCCAGCCCACCAACACCAATTGCGAGAACGCCCAGTGAATCGATATGCGGCGTGTGACTGTCGGTGCCGACACAGGTGTCTGGGTAGGCAATACCATCCCGGGCCTGGATAACAGGTGACATTTTTTCTAAATTAATTTGATGCATGATGCCGTTACCCGCCGGAATCACATCAACATTTTCAAAGGCTGTTTTTGTCCACTCAATAAAGTGGAAACGCTGCGCGTTGCGGCGATCTTCAATGGCGCGATTTTTATCGAACGCGTCCGCTTCGAAACCACCATGCTCCACAGCAAGAGAATGATCTACAATCAGCTGTGTTGGCACCACAGGATTAACCTTAGATGGATCGCCGCCTTGATCTGCGATTGCGTCACGCAGCCCCGCTAAATCAACTAATGCCGTTTGACCCAATATGTCATGGCACACCACCCGCGCCGGATACCATGGAAAATCCAAATCCTGTCGACGCTCTATCAGCTGCTTCAAAGAATCGGTAAGTGCGGCGGGCTCACAGCGCCTAACGAGCTGCTCTGCAAGAACACGCGAGGTGTACGGTAGTTTTTTATAGGCTCCAGGAGAGATCGCCTCAACCGCTTCTTCGGTGTCGAAAAAGTCCAAAAGCGTACCTGGTAACAATTTGCGATATTCGGTATTCATAAATAAACTCTCCTGCGCGCGTTACACACTTTGAAAAGAAATCGCTTGAACCGTAATGTAAACATCCGACTCTAAAACGCCATGCCGGCAATGCGATTGCTCATGGTTTAGTTGAGCAATCGCATATGCAGGCTTCTAAGCAACCGGATTTAGCGCTCTGCTATATTCAACCATGAACGCGAATCTGGCCCGACGTAGTCAGCACTAGGGCGAATGATACGATTGTTAGAGCGTTGCTCAATTACATGCGCGGTCCAACCGGTTACTCTTGAGCAAACAAAAATTGGGGTAAACAGTTTGGTAGGAATCCCCATAAAGTTGTAGGCCGAGGCATGAAAAAAGTCTGCGTTGCAAAATAACTTTTTCTCTTCCCACATGACTTTCTCAACTTCCACAGACACCGGATACAAGGTTGTATCGCCCATCTCAAGAGAAAGCTTTTCGGCCCATTGCTTGATAATCACATTACGCGGGTCACTTTCACTGTAAATTGCATGACCAAAACCCATAATCTTGTCTTTGCGCTCAAGCATGCCCAAAATATTCTCACGGGCCTGCGCCGGCGACTTCCAGTTTTCGATCATATCCATTGCCGCTTCGTTAGCACCACCATGCAATGGTCCTCGCAAAGTTCCGATTGCGCCAGTTACACAGGAATGTAGATCAGACAAGGTTGATGCACAAACTCGAGCGGTAAAAGTCGATGCATTAAATTCATGCTCGGCATAAAGAATGAGAGACACATCCATAACCCGCTGATGCATTTCGTTGGGCTTTTCGCCACGCAACATGTGCAAAAAGTGACCAGCGACAGATTCGTCATCGGTAACAGTTTCAATACGTACGCCGTCATGGCTAAACTTATACCAGTAGCACATGATTGACGGCATGATGGCTATCATGCGGTCCGCCGCATCGTGCTGCTCATCAAAACTCAATTCCGTTTCAAGATTGCCCAGCATAGATATACCCGTTCGCATCACATCCATAGGATGAGCTGAGGCAGGGATGTTTTCTAATACAGTTTTAAGTGCATCTGGTAGCGCACGTAAACCTTTAAGCTTGCTCACGTATTGGTCTAGCTGAATCTTTGTTGGCAGCTCACCGTTATAAAGCAGATAGGCAACCTCTTCGAACTTAGCATGTTCGGCCAGCTCGGCAATATCATAGCCACAATAGGTTAGTCCACTGCCGCTTTTGCCAACGGTACATAACCTCGTAAAACCGGCGGATTGTCCGCGAAGCCCTGCACCACTTAATTTTTTCTCAGCCATTTTTTCTCTCCAATTCCAAATTTCTATTGTTCTTAAATATCGCTATTCAGATCTTTTAGACTCTCTTTTGCGTGCCGAAACAGCAAGAAGTAAGTAAGTACTAACTTACATTTAACCATATAAATATCAATTACTTAATTTTAAATTAACTATTCTTACGCCTTGACTTGCGTGTTCGCCTCTACTTGTTTATTAATTCCTAAGCAGCGGCTACTTATTTACTCCTGTGCCAGCGACTACTTGTTTTTGCCTTCGGCAAAGAGAGAGTCTAATTTTTCTTCATAGTCGTGGTACCCCAGGTAGTCGTAGAGCTCCATGCGGGGCTGCATAATATCTATCACTTTCTTTTGATCACCTTCTTCCAAGATTGAGCTGTAAACTAATTCGGCCGCTTTACTCATCGCCCTAAAAGCAGATAAAGGATAAAGCACCATGGCAGCTCCCCATTGGCCAAGCTCTTTTTTATTCCACAGCTCGGTTTGGCCAAATTCTGTGATGTTAGCCAAGATAGGGACATCTAAAGCCTCTGAAAAAGCTCGGTAATGCCCTTCGGTTTTAATCGCTTCGGCAAATATTCCATCAGCGCCTGCCGCAGCATAAGCTTTAGCTCGCTTTATAGCGGCATCCAACCCTTCTTGGGCGAACGAATCGGTGCGGGCCATAATAAAGAAATCTGGGTCGCTGCGTGCATCAATAGCAGAACGAATTCGGTCGACCATTTCCTCGGTGGAGACAATCTCCTTATTAGGGCGATGACCGCAGCGTTTTTGAGCCACCTGATCTTCCATGTGCACCGCAGCTGCGCCGGCTTTTTCCATATCACGAATAGTTTTGGCAATATTAAAGGCGCCACCCCAGCCAGTATCGATGTCTACTAATAAAGGCACAGACGTAGCAGAAGTGATTCGCTGCACATCGGCGACAACATCGTTGAGTGAGGTCATCCCCAGATCAGGCAAACCGTAGGAAGCGTTGGCAACACCACCTCCCGATAAATAGATTGCTTGATGACCGATTTGCTCCGCCATTATTGCAGCATAGGCATTGATGGTCCCTACCACTTGCAGCGGGTCTCCCGCTTTGATGGCTTCTCTAAATCGTGCGCCGGGAGATAACTTTGTATCAGTCATAGTTCACCTTTGAGTAATAACATCGATTGAATTAATTCTTAATTTTCTTTAGCTCTTACTTATCTCTAAGTCTTATTTCTTTGAGGTTTTTTTGGAACCTCATTAATTAGATCAAAATCTTGCTGCTTGTACTGTAGCGCTATATTTAGCCTTGCTTGCCTAATATGCTTGCGCATTAACATTTCAGCTAAGTCACCATCTCTATCAGCGATGGCATCAAGAATCGCTAAATGCTCTTTTAGAGCGCGCTGCGGGCGTCCTTCAGACAAGCTGCATTGATATCGATACAGTCGCAGTAAGTGGTATAGCTCGCTAAGAATTTGTTTTGCTAGATGCTCGTTTTTTGCACCTTTGACGATTTGGTAATGAAAATCCCAATCTCCTTCTTTTTGAAAATAAGCATGCCCAGCTTGAACCTCAGTATCTGCCGCATGTTTTTCAAGAAGAAGGGCCAAGGATGCGATTTCCGCATCGGTCATGTTTTCGGCCGCTAAGCGACAAGCAAGACCTTCGAGCGCCTCTCGGACCTGATAAATTTCTAACAGCTCATTCAGGTTAAGGGACACAACGCGAGTACCAACGTGGGGAATTCGCTCGAGTAGACCGCGGCTTTCTAGTCGCTGTAGGGCTTCGCGCAGCGGTCCTCGACTAATGCCATATCGATTAGCCAGCTCGGTTTCATTGATCTTAGTGCCGGGCTTAATATCACCTTTTGTGATATCACTTTGGAGCGCCTGAAAGGCCCTATCCGCGTGAGTTAGGGCATCAACCTTAACTACTGACTCTGAGGTGGAATCCAGTTGAATAGCCATTATTGTCAACAATATTTCTAAAAACAGGCTTAAATGTAGGCTATTCCGGCTTTTTAGTCAAGTTTAGACAGTTATTGTTAACAATATTTCCCAGTAAGAAAGTCGAGATCGCCTAAGCGGAACTGCTTGACGGCATCTGGGAGGCTATAGGAATTTCAAGATAATGAAGCTTTAAAATTAAACAAAAGAGGGGCTGGCTAATCACCAACCCCTCTTCCTGTTTGCGTTAACTACTCTTCGATTTTAAAAGTTAGACCTGCATTGCTTTGCAAACGATCAATCAGCAAGCTGGCTATGGCGCCACCGGGAGTCCAAATACCACCGCTGGCAGCAGCAGGGTTTTTCAGCAGGCAAACTGCACTTTCCGCAATCATCTTACTGGTAGAACCGTAGCCAGGATCTTTGTCGCCTTTTACACCGACCTTGATCACATCACCTTTGTCGTTGGAACCGACAAACAAAACATCATAAAACCCAGCTTCGCGCTCTTCTTTAGATGGGCCTTCTCCCGGCTTCAAAGGACTTTGCGCCATAGATTTATCTGCAGCCACAGCCTTTGCTGTTGCTTCTCCTTGCTCACCAGGGCCTGTGAACATCATCTCGTCATAGACAAAATCTGCGCCGTATTCATGCGCTAACAAATAGTTAGAGCGATGGACGTTTTTGGTGTTGATACTTGCCATAACAAACGGCGCTGACCAGCTGCCCAGCTCTTCTTCAAAAACAGGTGCCGCACCAGAGGGCTGATTAGGACCGGCAATACCTTCGGTTAGTGCAAAAGGATTGGTTAGTATTTCTATCATACCTGGCGTCTTTGCTGCCGCTTTCATAGTTTCTTTAAAGCTGGCTAGAGTCCCGCCAGAAAAAGTGCCTTTCATCGCGCGAACGCGACCTTTAACTCTTGGCAAAGCCGCGCCCAGTTTTTCTTTTGCTGCCTGCTGCAAAAAATATACGCCTAAGTCAAAGGGTATGGAATCGAATCCGCAAGAGAAAAGAATTCGAGCACCGCTGGCTTTTGCGATGTCGCCATGGGCTGCGATCATTTCATGCATCCACGCCGGCTCGCCGCACAAATCAACGTAATCGGTGCCAGCTTCTGCACAAATTTTAACCAGGTACGAGCCGTATAATTGATAAGGACCTACGGTGGTTAATACGACGTTGGTACTTGCAACCATGGCATCTACTGTTTGCTGCTCATCGGCATCGGCGACAATGAGTGGCACCTCTTTGGGAATACCCATTTCGTCGCGCACGCTTTGCAATTTCTCCATGCTGCGACCAGCCATGGCCCACACTACATCGCCGTTAACTCCATATTGCTTATTAAGGTATTCACAAACAAGGCGCCCGGTGTAACCCGTTGCGCCGTAAACTACGATTCCGTATTCGCGTTGATTAGACATGTTTTTACTCTCTCTTTGCTTTGTTCAGTTCGTGTTTTATTAGTTTAATAATTCTAAGAAAAACCAACAATCTCTTCGTCTAACATATGCGCCAGCAACGGACTCTTTTCAGCCCTAGCAAAGGCCTCATCAATTGCTTTAGATCGTTTTTGCACCACAGAACGATAATTAGGGTGCGTAAATATATACAGCTCTTTCGCTAAAATTGCCTCAACGACTCTTTCACCCACAACCTCAGGCGCCAAGCCATTATCGATCACATTTTGCATGTGCTCGGCCATAGCTAAAGACTTCGGCGAGGGGCTCGAACTTGAAGAAGATCCAGAAGAAGCAGTCTGGTATTCACCTTGTTTATTGCGATGTGAAAGATTGATTCGAGTTTTAACGAACGCAGGACACAGTACCGACACTTGAATATTGTGAGGCTTTAATTCTGGGTACCAGCTTTCCGACATTCCAACCACAGCAACTTTAGTTGCTGTGTAGGCTCCAGCGAAAGGCACGCCTCCCATTCCTGCCATCGAAGCGACATTAATAAGCCAGCCACCTTCGCCATGTTGTTTCATTAGGGGAACTAGTACTTGCGTACCATAGATCACACCCATCAGATTTACATCTAGAACCCATTGCCAGTCTTTATGATTGGTTTTCTCGATTGAGCCCGCTGCAGCCCCAACGCCGGCGTTGTTAACCAACATGTGGATCTTGCCAAACTTAGTGAGCGTTTGCTCCGCAAGACTTTGCCAATCCTCTATTTTTACTACGTCCATCTCAACTGCAAGCACTTCAGCTCCTTGGTCTTCAAGAGCCTGACGGGCAATATCCAGCTGCTTAGCATCGATATCACCTATTACTACTTTCATTCCTTGCTTAGCCATGGACTGAGCAATGTAGAACCCTATCCCCTCAGCGCCGCCGCTGATGACTGCTACCTTACCCTGTAACTCTGACATTTTCTTACCTCTGGAATTTATCCTTACTATCCTAAAAACTTAATTACTTATGATTTCATCTATGCGCTATCAGTATTAATCACCACTGTTAACTACGTCTATTGCCTACTTCTCCTAGCTAATGGATCTAGGCGCCCGGCATTAACTGCTAGATATCTTGCCTCGTGAAAAAGGAATTAGGCACTTTACAACAGACTCACCTACGAATCTGCTATATCTGTGAAAGTCAGTCCTGAACCAGCAGATATTACTTAGCTGCGAACTTCCTACCAAACCTGCACTCTACTTAAAAGGGCGCAAAGCTGATGCTGCAGCTCCTTAGCAGCCCCAATCGAGCGTGTTACTTTCTGCTTTTTCCCGCAGTCAAGCCACACGCTATCAAGTCTTAACGCTGAGTCACATTTCCTTACAATGGCGGAGTAGACTTCGATACTGATAGCTTTTATCCTCAATGATTACCTATGTTATTCTCTAGACAACATTGCATCTACAGAGGCTACAATAATGAAAACACGTTCTTCAATGATGTCCGGCTTGAGCTTAAAGAAGCTAACCGGTTTGAGCTGTCTAGCAGCCATGTTGGGGTTCTTACCTCAACTGGGCTTGAGTCAGAATCTAGTCACCGATGATACCGTCGAGTGGTACACCCTAGGCGGCGATTACGCCCACACACGCTATACCCCTGCTGATGAAATAACAGCTGAGAATTTCGACGAACTTGAGGTGGCCTGGGAGTGGGACGGCTCTAGCTTCAACGGCTACAGCGGCCGATCAACACCTACCTATGTAGATGGCAAACTATTTACAGTGTCAGGACCACGTCGAAACGTGGTTGCAATTGACCCAAAGACAGGCGAAACCCTCTGGGCGTATCGCCTGCCGAATACACGCCGTTGGGAATACTCAATGCGCGCTTCTTACGGCAAAGGCATCGCCTATTCCCGTATTGATGGTCGCGGGGTGGTTTACATCTCATCTCCGGGATTCTTCTTAGTCGCGCTGGACGCTGAAACAGGCGCTCCTTTGGAAGGCTTTGGCGGGCAAGTTCCAGTGGAAGGTTTTCCAAAAACTGGGGTTGTCGACATGTTGGCTGATCTAGGCCATCCATATGATCCATACGAAGGGATTCCGCTAGAAACCGGCTATATCACTGCATCTTCACCACCAA
>JBLHTH010000033.1:0-27215 GCA_047627195.1 Pseudohongiellaceae bacterium
GGCTCTGATTTAATTAAAGATGGTAACGGTGATTTTTTTGTTTTAGAAGATAATTTGCGTGTGCCTTCAGGTGTTTCTTACATGTTAGAGAATCGCCGCGTTGCTAAGCGGGTATTTCCTGAATTATTTGAAGATGCATATAATATTCGTCCGATAACTGAATATCCCGCTCAATTATTCGATACCCTTGCGGCAATATCTCCGCGTAAAAATAAATACCCTGAAGTTGTTGTGTTAACTCCTGGGATCTACAATTCCGCCTATTTTGAGCACTCTTTTCTGGCTCAAAGAATGGGTGCTGAACTGGTGGAAGGCAGTGATCTTGTCGTGGAGAACGATAAGGTTTACATGAAGACAATCGATGGTTTGTCACAGGTCGATGTTATCTATCGGCGAATTGATGATGAGTTTATTGACCCTTCGGTATTTAATAAGGACTCAGTGCTCGGCGTAAGCGGTTTGTTTAATGCTTGGGTTAAAGGCAATGTCGCATTAGCTAATGCTCCGGGTGCAGGTGTTGCTGATGACAAAATCATCTACACCTATATACCCAAAATAATTAAGTATTATCTCGATGAGGATCCAATACTGCCTAATGTCGAGAGTTTTTTATGCGTCGATAAAACGCAGCGTCAACATGTGTTGGAGAACTTGAATAAGTTGGTAGTGAAGCCGGCAAACGAGTCCGGAGGCTATGGCATGCTTATAGGCCCGCAAGCTAGCAAAAAAGAGTTAGAGGAATTTGCTCGGCGTATCAAGGCGGACCCGAGAAATTATATGGCTCAGCCATTGATATCGCTATCTACTGTCCCAATTTTAGGTGATCGTGTTGTTGAACCAAGGCACGTGGATTTGCGTCCATTCGTGCTTCAAGCTGACAAGAGCTATGTAACACCGGGAGGTTTGACGCGAGTTGCCATGGTTAAAGGGTCTTATATTGTGAATTCATCTCAAGGTGGTGGAAGTAAAGACACCTGGATCGTCAGCGATGACTAAGGCGGCTAAATAATGTTGTTATCGAGAGTTGCTGAACGTGTTTATTGGCAGGCCCGCTATTTAGAGCGAGTAGAAAATACGGCGCGATTATTAAATGTGTTCTCCACGCTTATGTTGGACTTGCCTTCGAAAACGAAGCTCGGTTGGCATTCGCTGGTAGAAATCACCGGTAGTTCCCAAGCTTTTGATGAAAAGTACAAGCAGGCTCAAGAGCGTTCTGTTATGAAGTTCCTCTTAGCTGAAAACAATGGTTATTCATTGTCTAGCATGCTTGCTATGGCTCGCGAAAATTCACGAACGACCCGTGAGGTTATGCCCACAGAAGCCTTTGAACAAATTAACTACCTGTACCACTATGCTAAAGAAAACGCAGTCAAAGGCGAGAAGAGAGGCCCTCGGCATGAGTTTTTAGAGGAGATTATTACGGGCTGCCAGCAGCTGTCTGGGCTGATGTCTGGCACTATGAGTCGTGATGATACCTATAACTTTATCCTGCTAGGCCGGGGCGTAGAAAGAGCCGATATGACTACTCGAATCGTTGATGTGGGCTCAGGTGATCTCTTACCTGGAATCACTGATGAGAATGCCGAAGTAGAAGCGGTGGAGCCTTATGAAAATATTATGTGGATGAATATTCTGCGTTCTTTGTCGGCCTATCAAATGTACCGGCAGCATGTACAAGATACGGTAAACGCCGAAGATGTCGTTGAATTTCTCATACAGGACGAAAACTTCCCGCGGGCCGTTGTCTATAATTTGAACGAGCTGAAAGTCATTCTTAAACAGCTGCCCAATCACGGCAAGGTTTCTACTCAGGTCAACAAGTCTTTGAGCGTCGTGCGTGGTGGAGAAATAGATAAGCTTCTAGTCGACGGGCTGTTCGGCTACATCGATGTCATGCAAGTTGAGATAGGTTCAATACATCAGAAAATTGCAGCAACCTGGTTTCTTATTTAGAATATCCCATGAAAAACTTCACTTGCAGCTGTGGTCAGCTGCTATTTTTCGAAAATACTCGCTGTCTAAGCTGTAATAAAGATGTGAGTTTCGATCCTGTGCAAATGTCTATGTATCCGATATCAGTGGATGCACAGAACTGTTTGCCTAAAGTTTGCAAAAACCGGGTGGACTATGACGTCTGCAACTGGTTGGTAACCAAGCCAGATTCATCTTATTGCGTATCTTGTGAATTGAATCAAACCATACCCAATTTGCTTCTAAAGAACCGCAGACGGTGGTGGAAGAGCTTGGAGCATGCAAAACGCAGATTAATTTATTCGCTGCTCAGCTTGGGACTGCCGGTTAACGGCAGGTCAGTTGAACCCAATGGCTTGGCATTTCAGTTTATCGAAGATAAAAGAACCGACCCAGGCGTTGCAGAAGAATACGTTACAACCGGGCACTTGCAGGGTTTGATAACGATCAACATTACTGAGGCTGATGATGTTACCCGCGAGATTAGCCGGGCATTTGCAGGAGAGTTGTACAGGACGTTGCTTGGTCACTTTCGCCATGAAAGCGGGCACTACTACTTTGATAAGCTGATTAACAGCCAAGAGTCTCGTGAAAAATTTAGAGTATTGTTTGGCGATGAGCGCGCGGACTATAGTGCCGCTTTGGGACAGTATTATGCAAATAAGCCGGATTTGTGCCGCAATGGAGACTTCATAAGTCGCTATGCTCAATCACATCCGTTCGAAGATTGGGCAGAGGTGTGGTCTCATTATTTGCATATGATCGATACTCTGGACACCGCGGCAGACTACAATCTTGAACAAGGGGCTAAGCGATTTGACGAATTCGGTGAAACTCTTGCGAAATGGACACAGCTTGCGATGGTCTTGAATTCTTTAAACAGAAGTATGGGGCTGGAAGACGCTTACCCCTTCACCCTCGCAGGAAAGATGCTTAAAAAGCTCCGTTTTGTCCACGACTTGATTTATCCCAGTTAGCGGCCCAAGACAGCGGAGGCATTTGTCTGAATGCTTCCTTTAGACGCTCATCCCACGATCGACTTAAGCTGCGAAGGAAATCGCTGTCGGCTTCAAAACGATGAGGCTTATCCAGCAACAAGCTGTCTGTTGGGTAGATTAGGGCTTCGATAGGTGGCCCCACGCTTAAATTACTCTTAAGGGTGGAATCCATTGATACCAATGCCGACATGGCGCAGGTATCAAGGTCTAAATCTGGGGTGACAATGCGATCGAGAATGGGTTTGCCATATTTACTTTCACCTATTTGAAGGTAGGGCGTGTCGCGGGAAGTCGTGATGTGGTTGCCTTCAGGGTAAACGAGGACAACGCTATGCGGGCTGTCAGCAATTTGACCGCCAATAATGAAGCTAGCTTGGAAGTTCTTACCTTCGACTGAGCGTTTTTCTTGTTGTTCGCAGCTGACATCACCAAGGTACTCAGCAGCTTCTTCTAAGGACTCTACGTTATAAAGGTTAACGTCGGCTTTGTGCTTAATATCATTCTTGATTTTAGCAATACTCGCTTGAGTGGTCGCGAGATTGCCGGCCGATAGGATGACAAATTGCCTTTCGCCATCGACTCCAAAGCGAAACATCTTGCTATAAGTCGAGATTTGATCAACCCCGGCACTTGTCAATGAGTCTGAGCAAAACACAATTCCTGCGTTCACCGACACTGCCACACAATACGTCATTCCTAAGTCCTTGCCAAAACAAGCGAGCAATCATACTAAGTAAACTTGGAGCTGAATACATAAAATTTGTCTAATTTTTAGGCTTAAACAACGATGGGCCGCAGTTCTCGATGCGGCTGTAAGGCGGGCGGTACTCTTAACTTAGTAATGCTTGCCTTGGAGCTTTAGGCTTAGCTAGGATGTAAAAAAGCCATTTTTATTGGATGCTATCAGGCTAGGTTTCGAGTTATTCGTAGTCAAATTCAAGAGAGATTCTCTTGGCCTCCAAGCGCTCTTCGGTGCGCCTGCGAAGTTCAGTGACTTCAGTTCTTTGAGCGCTTGAAGACTTTTTAGGCTCGTTTTCTCCTTCCTTTCTCTGGTCTGCTAAGAGAAGTTTTGCTGCGTCTGACAGCTTGGCCGGTGCATCTGTAGTGTCATCCCAGTTCTGTTCTTTCATGGTTAACCTCAAAGTCTAGCTGACGGGTTAGTAGTGCCATATTTGCGTGCACGCTATAGTTATCGTTAAGTTGACTGTTTATCTTCAGTAAAAAATGAGTAATTCGAGCGATTATGGTGGGTCGAACCAATCACGCCTGTTTCAAGGCGTGATTGTCGGTCAGTGTAATGACAGTTTGATGAAAGTTAGGCAGATTCAAGCAGGTTTAAAGTATTTGCTCTAATTTCTTTCTTGGCAATTTTGCCGGAGGCGATGCGAGGGAGTTGTTCATATTGAAAATACATAAGCTCGGGTACTTTGAAGCCTGCGATTTTCTCTTTCAAGAAGGCTTTCAACTCGCCTTCATCTAATACTGTGCCGGCTTTTAGCATAATTGTAGCGCAGAGCTTCTCGCCCAGTCGCTCATCGGGCACCCCATAAACCGAAACTTCGCTTGCACAGGAATGTTCGGCAATTGCATATTCTACTTCGGCGCAGCCAATATTCTCGCCGCCTCGAATCACGATGTCCTTAGCGCGATCAAGAATAATTAGGAAGCCAAGCTTATCGAGCATGCCAATATCGCCAGAGTAAAACCAACCGTCTTTGATAACTTCAGCGGTGGCTTCTGGGTTATTCCAATACCCCTTCATAACAGTTGGACCTTTAATGCATATCTCTCCAACCTGACCGTTCTCCAAAGTATTATCGTTCTCATCGACGATTTTTACTGTGGTTACAGGCGGTGTTGGTCGACCGGTACTGTTTGGCCGCGCTCGGTAGAATTCTCCTGAGATGATTGCGCCAATGGCATTTGTTTCCGTGAGGCCGTAGCCGAGACCGGGAATAGCCTTTTCTGGGAACTTAGAGAGCATCATATTCAGGTGTTCAGGAGGTCTTGGCGCGCCACCACTCTGGACGCCACGTAAGCTTCTCAGATCGGTGCTGTCAAACTTGTCTGATTGCATGACTTCCCAAGCCATCGTAGGGACTCCATGCAGCACGCTGATGCGTTCCTTTTCGATAATTTCCAGCGCTTTCTCAGCATTCCACTTGAACATCATGACAAATTTTCGTAGATAGATAAAACACGCCAGGAACTGGGCATGGCTGCCTGTTACGTGAAATAGAGGTACGTTAGCAAGTATGGCAGGGTCAAATTCTGGATTTTCTTCCCGCAGCTCAGGGCGCAAAATCTCGGTTATTTCCTTAACAAAACACCACGTATAAAGTGCATTTATGATGTTGCGATGAGTCGATAGCACTCCCTTGGGCATACCAGTCGAACCAGATGTGTACATAATGCTGGCGTTGGACTCTGGCTGTACATTGATTGCTTCGATTTCCTCATTCGTTAGTGGGAGAACTCCTTCGATTAGACTATAAAATTCAGGATTACTACCTCCGTCTTGCGTGGGTCTAATGATAACGAGCTCTACGTCGACGCTTTCCAAATGTGGCTCTAGTAGGACTAGGCGATCAGGATCAATGAATAAGAGTTTGCTTGCGCTATCGTTCAATCCGTATTCAAGTTCTGGGCCTTTCCACCACGAGTTCATCGGCACAATGACAGCGCCGAGCATAGTAGTCGCCATGTAGCTAATACACCATTCAGGGGAGTTACGAGCACATACAGCAACGCGATCGCCAAGCTTGATGTCGTACGACTCTAGCAATGTTCGCGCTAAACGCCGACTTAGGGCTAATGTTTCAGAAAAAGTTAAGCGTTCATCGTTATAGACTAAAAATGCTTTTTCTCCTGCCTCCAGACCAAGTTCATAGAGCTTGTTAAGGTTGCTAGGTACTTTCGAAAACACTTCATATTCGATGCCGCCGATGACTTCACTATGTGTGGCTAGAGGGGCATCTGGCGCTTTATGTGTGGCAACAATGTTTTTTAGTTTTTCTAGATCCTGAAGGATCTCTTCGTCAGTTAACATATCTCTGGTGTTTATCCTGCTTTAAACTCAAGGGTGACTTTACCCATTACTCTGCGTTCAGTGAAGATGTTAAACGCCTGCACATAGTCTTTCACCGCAAAAGACTGCGTTACTATAGGTTTCAGCTTACCTGCACCGTAGAGATCAAGTAATTCGGCAAAATTCTTTTCGTATTCGGCGGGCTCTTCTTTTCGAAATCGACCTAGAAAAACTCCTACCATTGAGGACCCTTTTAATAAAGCAAGGTTGGCTTTATATTCGGGAATTCGGCCACTGGTAAAACCAACTACCAGCAGTCTGCCGTTCCAATTGATGCAGCGGCACGCTTGGTCGAATAAATCGCCGCCCACGGGGTCATAAATCACATCGGCTCCGCGGCCATCGGTTAGCTTTTTTACTTTTTCTTTTAGATCACCATCGCCATAGTTTAGGGTGGCATCTGGTTTGAATTGACTGACAAATTCTAGTTTCTCGCTAGAGCTCGCGGCAGCAATGACCTTTGCTCCCATGACTTTGCCGAGTTCTACTGCCGCCAAGCCTACTCCGCCGCTTGAACCCAGTACTAAAAGGGTCTCACCGGGCTGCAAGTTAGCGCGCTGTTTCAGGCCATAGTACGAAGTTGTGTAAATCATGGCGAAACTTGCTGCGGTTTTAAAATCCATGCTGTCAGGAATTTTGCGCAAGCCATCGGCCTTAACAACTACTTGCTCAGCAAGACCTCCAATGCCCGGGGTTGCCATGACTCTGTCGCCAACGGCAAAGCCTTCAAGGCCGGGGCCTGTGGAGATCACTACGCCGCCAACTTCCGAGCCGGGCGTAAACGGCATGGGAGGTTGAAACTGGTACTTTCCTTGGATCTGCAATCCATCTGGGAAGTTTAAGGCAGCAGCATAAACCTCGACAACGGCCTCGTTGTCTCCTGCGACTGGGTTATCTATTTCTTCTAAATTTAGGTTTTCTGGAGGGCCGTAAGAACTGCAGACTATAGCTTTCATTGAATTATCTCTTTAACGACGAAGGCGGATTCAACCATGTTTAATCCTTGAACTCAATCGAGAGAATCGGCTTGAACTCAATCGAGAGAAATAGCTTGAACTCAGGCTAGAAAAACAAAGAGTACAATAGCTAGGCCCTATTGTTGCTAAGTCTTCAAGCGAGTATATTCGTGGCCTCACTATTTTTTTGAATATTAGCGCCCTACGTAATCCTCCTGATGAATGAATATCAAAGACAAGCCTACCTTAAGGCGTTGGATATACAGCCTTTTTATCTTAAAAAGGCGCTGCCAGCTGCTAAAGCTTCGCCCAGCTATGATTATCCTCAAAACAGCCATGAACCTGGCAAGTTAGCTAGTCCAGCGGCCGGGCAGCTAGAAATAGCGCCTGCTGCACATCTCTCTTCTGGCCAAGAAAATTCTGCAGTGAGTTTGGGTGCGGGCAGAGACAGCAATCGACCCGTCGGATTAAGTGACTTAAAGTCGCAGCTGAGGCAGGCAGCTGGGAAAAGCGCAATTAAGCTCCGTGAAAACGATATCCCAGCAGCGCAAGCCGTTGAACCTATTGCCTACGCTGAGGGAGAAACCGCCACCGAGTTTAATTTCAAAATTCGTTACTTTTATATTAACGAGCAGCTTGCTGTAATCGATGAGCTACCTTACGCGCAAGGAGATGAAGGATCAGGCGTAAAGATAGAACTATTAAAAGCTATATTGTCTGCCCTTAAAGTGAACTGGAGCGACAGTGATTTTCGTACTGAGAGTTTTAGTTGGCCAATCGACTCACCTATGGAAATTGAAGGCGATTCAAAATTAGCAGCGCAGCAAATATTGAAAGGATTTATAGCCCAGCGGTATGCAGCCCACAAATTTAGCAATCTGTTGGTATTTGCCGGCCAAATCGAAGCTGTTTTAACTGAACCTATGAGCGAGGGAACCGCAGCGGCCGAAAACTCTCAAGACTTTATTCAGTTGCCACAGAACTATCACATGACATTAACCTCTACTCTCTCTGCAATGCTGTCCTACCCCTTGCTAAAAAGGCAGGTTTGGGGACATTTGCAACCATTAAAGAAAAGACTGGCAGCTGCCGTTTAGCCTGCCCTGTTCGAGATTAAACTATTCTAATGCCAAACCAAGTTGATAATTCCTCTCAATATTTTGCGCGCACTATGCGCAATAGCGATCTAGATTTAGTAGTTCAAAACGAAGCGGCGGCCTCTGCGCATTACTGGACCAAGCGCATATTCATTGACTGCTTGCGAGGGGGCTATCAATGTTGGGTGCTTGCGAACAAGCAGAACATTGTCGCTCATGGCGTTATGTCAGTTGCTATTGGTGAGTGTCATTTGCTAACGCTTTGCGTGCACCCTGATCATCAGCGCAAAGGGTTGGCCCGCAAACTGTTCAATTTGATACTCGATCGAGCTGTAAAACTGGATGCGCATGAATGCTTTCTGGAAGTGCGCAAATCGAATATCCCTGGCATTGGGCTGTATCGCTCGATGGGTTTTGTTCAAGTAGGGGAGCGAAAGAACTACTATCCGAATGGAAGTGATAGAGAAGATGCGTTGATTATGTCGCGATCATTAGCAGCAACTTAGATCGTTCTAATGGCATCATGGCTTGCCGGTTATCAGTCTTGCTATTTTCACTATTCCTTTGAATGCCACAATTATTAAAAGTGCCGCAAAGATAATGACGCCGAGCATGAGTAGGGTGTTTAGCAGGAGTGCAGTTAGCTCCTCAACGGATACATTTTGCCACATGGCAAGAGCCCAAAGACAAAGAGCACCGGTGCTGATTCCGCCAACGACAGCGGCTGTCTTTTTGCGTAATTTTAATAAGGAGAAAATCAATAGTCTGGCCTGCCGTCAAGATCGTTATAGGTAATGGAGCATTCGGGGTACTCACTGCAGCCCCAAAAAAATCCATTTTTGCCTTTTCTTTTAGTCAATAGGCTACCACATTCTCGACAGCGAAACGCAGCCTTAGGAACGCCGCTCTCATCTTCGAGGGTGATTTTGCAACCCTTGCTATAGCCGCTGCAAAACCAATAACCCCTATCGGACTTCACTAAACGCCGCGTGCAGATTGGGCAGCGATACTCCTCATTAATTGCAGTTGTTGGCTTGCCATCGACATCGTTCAGTGTCGTTTTACAATCAGGGAACGCACTGCAACCCCAAAAGGGGCCCATCTTACCGACAAGCGCGCGCAGCGGTGATTTGCAGCTGGGGCAGACATGAATAGGGCTGTTTTCTGATGGAGGCGTGTTTTTGCTCATAGCTGGGACGAGTGTTTTTAATGGATACTAGATAATAGTCCGATTTACTTTCCGGACTTATTTCCGGAATTAGCTGAGTAATATGGATTAAAAGCACTTTCGGATAGCTCAAGTTTCAAACTTGGGCGAGTATGCTGTCAACTAATTTCGGATCAAGCGTTGTACTTAATTGACTGATTTCCGCACTTGAGAGCCATTTGTAGCGCAGCTCTGACTTTGGAAGTGGATCTGGAGTTAGGTTTGGGTCGGACTCGCTGCTGCTTTTTAAATGAACAGGAACCAGTAGATCAACAAAAGGTGAAATTTGACGGGAATTAGGGTAGCAGTTACTCCCAATACGAATCAATGAGTTGTCATTCAACAGAGAATCGGATTTAAGCTTATCAACAAGCAGTTGCAATCCCTCTGGCCAAGACTCATGGCCAGCAAGTTGCCGAGAAGGCAAGCGCCAGCTATCTTGGGAGTTAAGAAACAAGACTTTATTTTTATTGTTAATAATGAAAAGGCTTTGCAGGATCGTGTGCTTATTGCGGCGCTCAGCGCTGAGTGATTCGAGGTTTGCTGAGGCGGCCTCATTAAGACTTAAACCCATTCCCTGATGGCTCTTGCGCGCCACTGTCATTACTAAGGGTGGGCCAGTTTCTTCTGCGTGTGGGCCCAAACCCAACGCCCTCACGATGACCGATTCACCTAGGTCTAATTGAAAGCATTCGTCTATCAATAGGAATACGCCGCCGTCTGACATATCCGCAGCAGGAACTTGCAGAGTTCCAATAGCTGGATGCCGGATTTCCACTTGCAGGGGTATTTTAAGTCGGCGATAGCGCCTGAGTTCGTGCATGTTAAATTGATTGCGCCAATAGTATGAAAAGGTAACCTTAATTCAAGTGTAGACAAATAGGCTCAATTTACTAATTTAGCTCATCATAAAGCTTGCTCAATCGCTGCAACTAAGCGCTGGTTTTCTGCGTCGTTGCCTATGGATATGCGAAGTTTATTTCTAAGACGGTCTTGGTCAAAATAGCGAACCAAAATATTTTCTGCTTTCAAGCTCTTATAAAGCGACAAGGCACCAGGGGTTTCTGGAATGTCGCAGAGCAGAAAGTTGGCCTGACTTGGCGCAGATAGGATGCCTAATTGACTTAACCTGATAGCCAGCATTTTTCTGGATGCTCTAACTTTATCCCAAGTATTTTGAGCATAGGCTGTATCAAGGATTGCTGCGGTAGCTAATTTTTGAGCAATAAAATCGGTGTTGTAGCTGTCTCTAGTCTTGTACATCATCGGGCTAATGAGCTGCTCTGGCCCAATTCCGTAACCAAATCTCAAGCCTGCCAATGAATAGCCTTTGCTCAAGGAGCGAAGAAACAAAATATTGGAAAATTGCTTGATGAGCGGAATTGAATCGTAATCAAGTTCAGGTTCAATGAAATCGACATAGGCCTCGTCAACTAGCAGCACGCCCTTAAATTGGCGTGCAATTTCGGCAAGATAATGACAGTCAAGCAGCGATCCAGTTGGTGCGTGGGGGTTTACAATAATGGCAAGTTTGGCATTGTGTTCATTGAGCCTTTGTGCAAAATCCTTAGGCATTGACCAATCGTCTTCTAGGGCAAACTCCACAAACTTGCTGTCTTGAATCTCTGCAAGAACCGGATACAGCGAATAACTGGGTTTGGTGACGGCTATGGTTTCGCCAGCGCCGACGAACGTTGTCATAACCAGACGCAGAAACTCATCGCCGCCGTTGGTTGGTATTATGTTGTCTGGGGCTACTTGGTGCCGCTGCGCAGCAGCGAGTCTAAAGTCATTTGCCAAAGGCGGGGGATAGCGGCGCAGGGAATCTACCCCAATTTGACTTAGACAGTGAGCCACTTTCGGGCCCGGTGGGTAAGGGTTTTCATTAGTGTTAAGTTTTACAATATTATTGCCTCGGGGCTGTTCTCCGGGCATATATCCTTTCATTACTTCTATATTAGGGCGTTCAAAAGTCATTTAATTAGCTACTTGCTTTAGGTTAAGGCGATTTAAAGGCAGTTAAAGGTGGTTAAGCTTGATACAAAAATAATAAGTAAGGCCCAAATGTAGGTCTTCTCAAGCGTATCTAGCTTAACTTAGCTCAGCCCGACGCTGATAGTGATTAATAGCAGCTTTGACACTCGATGGTCAGAATTCGACTAATCGAGGTTTTGGGGCTCAAGGTAGGTAAGTTTGCAAGCGCTTGTTCCAGCCCAGAAGCCAGCGGCCTTCATTGCGCTGCACTGGCGAGTTTTGAACCCGGCGAGTCAGCACTGTCTCCGCTGCTTTGACAAACGCGGACAGATCGCTATTGTCCATTTGTAATAATACTTGTTGAAGGCCCCACCCTATGCCCTGATAGCGCTCGCTTTCATTGATTCCGCTGCCTTTAAAATGGACATAGTCGATCAATGCATAGAGACCATAAGGTGGCGAGGCCTGGGCGACGCCGTAAAAATTGGATTCTACGGTAGGGCGTGATTCGTCAGGCGTCGCTTGCAGGAGTTGCGGCAATGTTTCAACTAAGCGCTTGGCGATAAAGGAAGATTGTTGTTCACGGGTATCGTAAAGAAATTCTCGGAGTTCTGTCATCTTTGCAGAGCTATGCTCTGCCAAAAAGTCATCTCGGTTTAGCCAAGGGGATTCGGCAACTGGCATGTCAGTTATCCAGGTTGGCAATGTTCTGTTCTGGCTTTTTAAATAGTCCAATAAAGCTGGAAAAGTTTCCTCAAAGGGCTCGATTTGGTCTGCTTGAAACCAGATAAAATGACCTATTCCTAAAGAAGGAAAATCTTCTCCTTGGTTCCAGCTAGTAAGGCATTGATAATTAGAATTGCATTCATTTTGGTAGATTTGCTGTCCTAGCCACTGGGAATCGGCTGTCGATAGCCTTGGTAACTGTGCGTTGGCGCCGGAGATGAGCCCGAATAGAGCCCCCATAATAGCTAAAAATCTGTTGAAACTTATTGAAATTACTGGCATTTTGGATCGTCTTCTCGCTCTGATAGAGTTAACTTGTCGTAATATCCTGAAACACTTAGCTATTCGCTTAGCTAATCAAAAGAGATTTCGGAAAGCTGGACATTTCTTGATAGTAAAAAGAGTGTCGGCAGAAACCCTTAAAACACGTGAATAACTATGGTTGAAACTGTAACAATAGATAACGATGAGGTCATTATAGAGACGCCTCCAGCAGCCGTTCAGGCCCCCGCAGTCTCTGCCGATGAATTTGTTACGTCTCTTTCAAAAATTTATCAGCGCCTGAAATACAGCAAAAAATTGCAGGCAGCCATGAAAGAGGTGGAGCAGGATCTATTGGATTTGCTCGGTGTCCGTTTGTTCACTATTTGGCAAAGCGTGGACAACGGCAAGGAGATCTTTGCCTCGATCAAGGGCGGCGATCCGGACGATGATGACTCAGTCGAGATTCGGGTGCCTTTTAGTACCACATCATTAGCGGGGTATGTCGCTCTAAGCCAGCGTGCGCTGGTGGTAAAAAATGTCAAAGACAGCGAAGAGCTGACAGACATTCATCCGCGACTCCAGTTTGATTCCAGTTTCTCTGACGCCAAAGGCTGGAACGTCAAATCCCAGATTGTAGTTCCCATCAAAGATGAAATATTGCTGGGTGTAATGCAGCTGATCAATTTTGAAGGCGACAGGGATTTTACCAAGACCGATTTAAAACACGCAATGATGGTTAGCCAGATGCTGGCCAAACAGTTCAGGGCTTCCCTGCAGAGTACGCAGGGACCCTATGACTACCTTGTGCAAAAAAGTAAAATTTCAAGCGTAGAATTAGAGGATGTGCAGAACAAGGTTGGCCTTTATGGCGGTTCTGTGACGCGCAACCTTATGGATGAATATAATATAGACGCGGATTTAATCGGTAAGTCTTTAGAGTATTACTACCGTGTACCTTACATGAAGTATGACTCCGAACACGAATTACCTACTGAGTTGTTAGAAAATATTGGCGTTAGTTATTTGCGGAGCAACCTGTGGTTGCCTGTTGCCGGAAATAAAGAAGAAGCGGTAATTCTAATTGACGATCCGTCTGACTATCAGCGCATCATGGAAATCCAGGGTGTGGTCAATGCGCGCAATTACGTATTTCGGGTCGGTCTGCCAGAGCATATTCTTCAGTATCTGCGAGGCGAAGAAGATGGCGATTTGGAGTCTGGTTTCGATGATGTGTTCTCAGCACTAGATTCTGAGAGCAGTGTAGAGATTCAAGACGACGCCAGCGATGAGGATGAAAGCCTCGCGTCCACGTCTGCCATTATTCAATTAGTAAATCGAATTATCACCGAATCGGATCGAATGGGTGCGTCGGATATTCATATCGAGCCCGGGAAAGACAATCTGCCGGGCGGGGTCAGAATTCGAGTTGACGGCATCTGCCGCGAACTTTTGAAAATACCGAAAGAACACTGCGCGGCATTGATCGCACGTATCAAGGTTATCTCAAGGCTTAATATTGCTGAGAAGCGGCTACCTCAAGATGGTAAGTGTAAGCTTAAGGTGAGAGGCAAAAGTCTTGAGCTGCGAGTTGCTACGGTACCGACAGTGCAGGGTGAAAGTGCTGTATTACGTCTTCTTGCAGCCGGCAGTGCGATGCCGCTGGACAAGCTCAATCTCAGCAAGCCAAATTATGAAAAGGTTATTGAGCTTAGTGCCCATCCGCACGGCCTCTTTTTAGTGGTAGGCCCGACAGGTTCTGGTAAGACAACAACATTGCATGCTGTCCTTGGTTATATCAATAAGCCCGAGCGAAAAATTTGGACGGCGGAAGACCCAGTAGAGATTACTCAGCCAGGTCTGCAGCAGGTGCAGATGCTACCAAAAATTGACTTTACTTTTGCGACTGCCATGCGCGCATTCTTACGTGCTGACCCAGATGTTATTCTTATTGGTGAAATGCGTGATCATGAAACCGCCAGCATTGGCGTTGAGGCCTCTCTAACAGGTCACCTGGTTCTGTCCACCCTGCACACCAACTCGGCGCCAGAAACCATTACCCGTTTGCTCGATCTAGGTTTAGATCCGGTGAATTTCTCCGATGCGCTCCTGGGCGTGCTCGCCCAGCGCTTGATGAGAACCCTTTGCGGTAAATGTAAGCAGCCATATAAACCCACCGAAAAGGAGCTTAATCATCTAATCGATGCCTATGGGCGAGATCAATTTGCGGACCTTGGCTATGATGAGGATAACATCGAGCTCATGGGGCCGGCAGGCTGCAATGATTGTGGTGACACCGGCTATAAGGGCCGCACCGGTATTCACGAACTTCTCGTTGGCACAAATGAGCTGCAAGCAATGATATACAGGAAGGAAGAGCTCGATGTGATACGCGCGCAAGCTTTAAAAGATGGTATGCGCACTATGAAACAAGACGGCATTCATAAAATTTTTATGGGCTTAACTGATTACAAGCAACTACTGCGCGTGGTTGCGGAATAGCTCCGGGGCGCCTTGCTTAAAGATCTTTCGCAGGGCTCTCTCTCTCTCTCTCTCTCTCTCTCTCTGGGGATCTCCCCAGTGTTCTATTCAGTATCCTGACATAATCCCGTTTTAGTAGCAGCGCTTGGTCGGAGTATTTTTTTATAGACCTTTGTTGCCCTGGAGACTTAAGTCGATAGGCAATCTTGTGCCAATAACTTAAACGCCTGATCGAGCCTTTCTAACTAATATTCCTGGCTAGTGCACAACTCTACTTTGAACTGGTTCAAAGTCTTGAAATCGAGCTTGGCACAAAACAGCGAGACTGCTTTATAGTTATGGCGTTTGTTAAAACAAATTCTAACTGTGCACTTTGATGCTGATTCAGGTGGTCTTATGGAGCAAGGTAGCAAAAATACAAAGCCTATAGCCTATAGCCTATGGCCTTGTTGTCTTTATCACGCTTGGGATTTCCATTGCTAATGAAACCCTGTCTCGCTTTGGGATGGAAAATAACTTCGTTTTCGTCTTCTCAGCTGCTTTCGTATTTGCCGCCTGCATGTTGGCCAGTAGAGTATGGCTGACCACGCTTGTGCTTCTAGGGGTGGTAGGGATTAATCTCCCTGAAACCATGCTGCTGGGAATGAATTTGGATAGAGATGTGCTGTTGGGTGCTGTGTGCGCTCTAATCCTTGTTCCTACGGTCTATGAACTGATGAATAGTTAAGGAATTAGTTAAGAAGCAAGTTCCCAGCAAATTTAAAGCCGGAAAACTGCCAGCTGCCCTTGGTCCAAACTAAGTCTGAGGTCAATGTGATCGGCCCTGCTAGCATGTTTAGATCGAATTGGTAGGACGCGGTAGGGGGTAGCGAGAAGGGCAGCAAGGGAACATTGGAGGTGCCAGTGACGCGGCTTATTGTTTGCAAGGCGCCAACGCTTCTTTTTAAATTAAAAAACCTAGTAGCGTAACCATCCTTGTGCTGAGTATCAAAATTTTTGTCACTCATAAGAAGTAGCATAGCGTCGCGGTCGTTAGCTTTGAGAACTGTTTGTATTGTCTCCAGCGCGAGTATTTGACTGCTGGTGTCGAGCTGCGTTTTTCGGATTATGCCCCAGCCTAAAATTACACAAATAGCGGTGAGTGCTAATATTAACGGTCCAAATACTAAAGTCTTGCGATTAATCATTGGTTTCACTGAGTTGTAGGCAAAATGCGCTTAATGAACGAATGGTACTATAGATTAAAAAACTTCAATAAAAACAGCGCCAAATAGGAGCCTCGTTTACGCGATTAGCAAATACCTCGCGTTTTTATGCACAAAAATTACCTAGCCGTCACAAAAGTCTTTAAATATGCATGTTTTATTGTTTACCGATCATAACAAAACACTTAAGTTATTGATAGTTATAAATAAATTTCATTGGTTAAAAATCAACCAGATTGTATTGGATGGGCGTAAATCCGCGTGTTTAGGCTATTTTTAGGAAACTATGCACGGACTTATCCACAGATTCTGTGGACAAAATATTTGTCAAGGGCGAAATTGGAAAGTGGTATTAGGTCAATGACTTAGAAGAGGTTCCTGCAACCCTGAATTAGCAATGCTCGGTAACCCCCCGTAACAGTATAGACCAAGTTTTTAAAAGCCGCCGAGTTCTGTTAATTAATTTAGTATGTAATTTAACTGTGTTATTGTCGTTAATCAAATGTGTAATACGACGTAGTAAATGATTGAACTGACAGGTGAGATACCTTTTTTGTGGCGACTTAGCGCCGAAAGTAGTGAAGGCTACTGTTCCGTGTCCATGATAGTGCCATGTCCTCCAGAAACCGATGTAACCGACTTAACAATCGAGACGAGCGTCGTTAGTCTGTCGTCAGATAGCACGCGTTCCGAAAGTGAAGAAATTCTCGAGTGGAACCAAGAAGATATCAGTCTATTTTTAAAACTAGTCAATCATCGGCAGCTGGCAGAAAACCAAGCCATATCTGAGACCGTACGTGTTGATTTAACTGATCCAGACATCATCGATATAATTCACATTGTCGCCGCGGCTGGATTTGGCGTCGCATTTACGTCTTACGGAATTCTCAAAGTAGCCGACGGCAGTTATCCTATACACAACTTTGAAGTAGGTTCGGTTGCCTCGTTAAACACTATAGGTGGCTTTAAAAGATGTGTTGTTGTCGATATCGATGATGACGACGTAGTCTGCGTCTTACGCGACGACATTGATGTTAGAACAGTGGAGGATTACGATCAGCTTAATCGCCACGATTTACTTCTGGTAAAGAGGATTGATGTGCTCCACCCTGAATTTGCCGAAGACGAGGTGAGGCCCGGGTCCGCTGTACTTCACTAGCGACTGGGCGTGTCAACCGCTGCCCGTTCGCTGTATTGAATTTGTGCTACTTTTCCTACCCCACTTATCCTGTAACATCCCGAAAAGCTTTGGCAGCTTTAGCCACTTCTAAGATCGCGCACGGTGGCGCTAGGCTTGCTATTTTGATCGTTGGTTGAAGCGCCGACCAACCATGGCGGAAGTTATATTCACTTTTTGGATATCTATTGCGCCACCAGCAATTCCCCAGCCCCAGGCATCTCGCATTTTCTGCTCGATTGGGAACTCTTTTGAATAGCCATAGCCACCCATGAGCTGCATGGCTTTGCCTGTGACCTCCCTCACAGTCTCATTGGCAAAGCACTTCGCAATCGAGCTTTCGCCGATAGAGGGCAAACCTTTCTCGGCATTCACCACGGCTCGGTATAGCAAGAGCCTAGCGGCCTCCAATTTCATTTTCATTTCAGCAATTTGTATTTGAACCGCTTGAAAGTCGATGAGGGGCTTGCCAAATTGTTGCCTTTGCTGGCAATACTCCAGCACAAAATCGAAGGCCGATTGAGCCACCGCCAAAGACATTGTGGTGTTGCCGCAGCGTTCAAGATCGAAAGCATCCATGAGCTTTCCAAATCCGCCGGCGGGCACTAGGATGTTCTTAGTAGGCACCTCAACATTGTCGAAATACATATCGGCGCTGTAAACTCCCCTAAAGCCCATATGATGATCGCGTTTGCCAAAGGTAAATCCAGCCGCTTCTTTTGGCACTAGCACAGCACCAATACCTTTAGCGCCAGCTAATCCGTCCATTCGGCAGTAAACCACGTAAGCTTCTGAGTGGCCGGCACCAGAGCACCAGCGTTTAGTGCCATTGAGCAAGACTTTATCGCCTTGCACCGTTGCATGGGTTTTCAAATCGGTTAGTGCAGAGCCTGCGTCGGGTTCAGACATTGAAACTGCGATCACAATTTCACCGCTACAAACCTTTGGCAGCACTGCTTTTTTCATCTCTTCGCTACCAAAGTGAGCAATAGCCAGGCTCGGTCCAAAGCAAGACTCAAAAATTGGAAAGGCGACAGCAATAGAAATCTTGGCGATTTCTTCTAATACGATCACCGCGTCGTGATGGGACATGCCCGCGCCGCCATATTCTTCGCTCAAATTAACGCCAAGGTAACCTAACTCACCAAATTTTTTCCTTAACTCGATGCTGACAGGTTCATCGGTTTCCTCTATTTTCTTTGCAATATCAGGTAGTTCAGCTTGAGCAAACTGTCGAACAGACTGCTGTAGGGCTAGTTGGTCAGCAGACAGATTAAAATCCATGGTGCATTCTCCGATGTGATTTAAAGTGTTATTTAAGAGCTTGTGGCAAGGTATTGTAGAGCGGCTAGGTAGCCTAGAACAAGATGGCCTGTAGCCGTGCCTGCAGGTATGGCTTTGCGAGGTTAAGACCAGCGATGAGAAAGGCTGTTGGATAGCCCGTCGGCAGTGCTTAGCGAGTATGCACCTGCTCGGCGTAACTGCTATAATCCCGCGCCTTTGTATAACCTACTTTAGTTAACCTACGCAGCTGAGACGATTATCATGAGTCTGGAGTCTCTCCAAGAAGAGATAGCGAAACGTCGAGTTCTCGCAATCATCTCCCACCCCGATGCTGGTAAAACCACAATAACTGAAAAGTTATTACTTTTTGGCAATCTTATTCAGGTAGCCGGCACAATTAAGGGTAAAAAGTCAGATCGCCATGCGACTTCTGACTGGATGGCTATGGAGCAGCAAAGAGGGATCTCAGTTACCTCATCGGTAATGCAGTTTCCTTATCGAGAGCGAATGGTAAATTTGCTGGATACCCCGGGCCACGAAGATTTTTCCGAGGATACCTACCGCGTTCTCACCGCTGTCGATTCTGCGTTAATGATTGTCGATGGTGCGAAAGGAGTTGAAGCTCGAACCATCAAATTAATGGAGGTATGTCGACTTAGAGATACTCCGATTTTCACTTTCGTAAACAAGCTCGACCGAGATACGCTTGACCCGATTGACGTGTTGGATGAAATCGAAACAGTATTAAACATAAAGTGCGCACCCATAAACTGGCCGCTGGGAATGGGTAAGGAGTTTAAGGGCGTTTACAATCTTTACACTGACACCATCCATGTTTATACCAAAGGGCAGGGCAGCCAAATTCCCGATGAAGTTTTAATAAAAGATTTATACAGCTCGCAGGCTGACTCTCTGATGGGTAGCTATGCGGAAGATTTTCGCAACGAAATAGAATTAGTTAAGGGTGCAAGTCATGAGTTTGATAAAGCCGCCTATCTGAAAGGAGAGCTGACCCCGGTCTATTTTGGCACCGCATTAGGAAATTTTGGTGTCAAAGAAATGATTGATGACTTCGTGGAGTGGGCACCAGCACCGCAAGATAGAGTGACAGAAACTCGGACAGTAAAAGCGCAAGAGGCAGGCTTTAGTGGTTTTGTCTTTAAAATTCAGGCCAATATGGATCCCAAGCACCGAGACCGTATCGCCTTCATGCGCATCTGTTCGGGCGAGTACACCAAGGGCATGAAAATGCGGCACACTCGATTGGGTAAGGATGTGAAGATCGCAGACGCGGTGACGTTTTTAGCGGGTGACAGAAGCCAGGCTGACGGTGCTGTATCAGGTGATATTATTGGTCTTCACAATCATGGCACTATTCAAATTGGAGATACCTTTACCGAAGGCGAGGACCTTAAATTTCAGGGAATACCGCATTTTGCGCCAGAGCTTTTCCGGCGTATCCGGCTTGCAGACCCTTTAAAACTTAAGCAGTTACAAAAAGGCTTAACTCAGCTTTCTGAGGAGGGTTCTACGCAAGTTTTTATGCCACTTAAAAATAATGATCTCGTGGTAGGTGCCGTTGGGGTTTTGCAGTATGAAGTGGTGGCATTTCGGCTGAAGGATGAATACAAGGTCGACTGCATTTACGAGCCAGTGACTATCTACAGCGCTCGCTGGGTAGATTCAGATAATAAGACTAAGTTGGAAGAATTTAAAAAGAAGGCTCATGAAAATTTGTCCGTAGATGGAGGGGGATACCTTACCTATTTGGCTCCGACTCGGGTGAACCTTTCTTTGATGGAAGAGCGTTGGCCAGAGATAGAGTTTAGAGCGACACGTGAACACTAATTTATTCACTAAATTTATAACAAAGTATTTGAAGGTTAGTTAGATGCCAGATTGCCATATGATCTTCGAAGTTGCCGCCACAGACGGCAAAGCCAGAACTGGAAAGATGTTGTTTCCAAGAGGCGAAGTTGCGACTCCAGCTTTTATGCCGGTAGGCACCTATGGCACTGTTAAAGGGTTAAACCCTGAGCAACTGCTGGGGACTGGCGCTGACATTATTCTGGGCAACACTTTTCATCTCATGCTGCGACCGGGCACCGAAATCATCAATTTACACGGTGACCTTCACGACTTTGCCGGTTGGGCCAAACCTATTCTTACCGATTCCGGTGGGTTTCAGGTATTCAGTCTCGGAGAAATGCGCAAAATCACCGAGCAAGGGGTTCATTTTCGCTCTCCGGTCGACGGATCGAAAATATTTTTAGGACCAGAATCTGCCATTGAAGTTCAGCACGCGCTGGGCTCAGACATCATCATGGCCTTTGATGAGTGCACCGCTTATCCTGCGACGCCGGAGCAAGCTAGAGAGTCTATGGAGCTATCTATGCGCTGGGCAAAGCGCTGCATTGATGCTCATGGAGAAAATGAAGCAGCGCTGTTCGGGATAGTGCAAGGCGGGATGTACATTGACCAACGTCTTGAATCCATAGAGCGTTTAGTTGAGATGGATTTTCCTGGCTATGCGATGGGTGGGTTGTCAGTTGGTGAGCCCAAAGATGAAATGGCGCAGATTGTTGAGAATTGTGTACATGCGCTGCCTGTCACCAAGCCTAGATACCTTATGGGTGTTGGCACGCCTGCTGATATTGTCCATGCGGTTGTCAATGGTGTGGATATGTTTGATTGTGTAATGCCAACTCGCAACGCGCGTAACGCCCATCTATTTACCTCTAAAGGTTTGTTGAGGCTGCGTAATTCTGCAAACCGGCGTGATACCGGGCCGGTAGATGAAAACTGTGGCTGTTATACCTGTCGAAATTTTAGCCGAGCGTATTTGCATCATCTTGATAAATGTAAGGAAATTTTGGGTGCGCAGCTCAACACCATTCATAATTTACATTATTACCAAACTCTAATGTCGGGTTTGCGCGAGGCTATACATGAGAGTAGATTGGGCGCCTTTGTCAGCCAGTTTCAGCGCGATCAAGCTGAAATGGGTGGGAAAGACTAGGCTTTAATATTTACAATCAAGGTCGAAGCACTTGAATTTTGGCTCTTAAGCCCAACAAACAGTGAACGACGCTCATTCCTGTATAAGAGCTTGTTATTCAAGCTTCATGGCGCCGGTCAGGGTAGAATGTAGCGCTTGGAGGCGAAGTTGACGGCTGATTTTTAGTTTTCGGTAAGTTTCCTCTGCAACGCTACGGATACGAGCAAGAAAAGGAATAAGTGCAGTAGCCCCACAGTATTATCGATGGTCGCAATGATATAAGCAGGGGTCTTCCCAAGCAGGGTTAGACAAATTAAGTCAAAGCGGCGATTACTTGTCAGCAATTTTTATCAACTATAAAAGTGTAAGAGAGAAACCATGGATTTATTATTTTCTACCGCCTATGCCCAAGAGCCGGGTCAACCCTCGGTTGCTTTTAATCTGGTTTTGTTTGGCGGCATGATAGTGCTGTTTTACCTCATCTTGTGGCGCCCTCAATCAAAGCGCGCAAAAGAACATAAAGAATTGATTGGAAGTATTTCAAAAGGGGATGAAGTAATGACCTCTGGTGGTCTTCTCGGTAAAGTGGTTCGTGTTGATGAGGATTACTTGGCGCTTGAGGTTGCCTCCGGGGTTGAGCTAAAACTACAAAAATCCTCCATTGCCGCTGCATTACCTAAAGGCACGATAAAGCAGATCTAGCTTAAAGAGCCAAGCTTGTCTTATTTTTGATCGTGCCCCACTGGAATTCCTATGTTAAATAAATACCCGCTTTGGAAAAACATTCTCATTCTTCTAGTTGTTTTCTTGGGGTTTGTTTATGCAATCCCCAACATCTACCCGGATGATGAAGCGATCCAAATTACCAATGAAAATGTTAGCTTAAGTGAAGCTGATATGGCGGTGGTTACCACGGCATTGGAAGCTGCAGAAGTTGACTCGTTTGGAAAAGAGGTCGACGAATCTCGGCTGCTTGTTAGGTTCGACAGTGTGGACGACCAGCTGCGAGCTAAAACAGCCATTGAAGATGCGTTTAGCGATGACTATTTAATTGCCTTGAATCTTGCCCCGACATCACCTCCTTGGCTGCAAGCTATTGGTGCTCGTAAAATGAGTTTGGGACTTGACCTTCAGGGCGGTGTTCACTTCCTAATGGAAGTGGACATGGAGTCCGCGCTTGAACGTCGTATGGAAGACAATAGAAGTAATGTAAGAACGATTTTGCGAGAGCTTAAAATTCGCAGCCGCGGTTTAACTATTGTCGATAACGCTCACTTAGAAGTGCGATTTGCAAATGCTGATGATAGGCTCCGAGCGCGCCGTGAACTGGTTGATAATTTCCCTGAAATCCAAATGCAGAATCGCGACATTGATGATGTCTTCGTGCTTGACATGCGCATGACACCTGACACCATGCTGCAGATTCAACGAGATACTTTACAGGCAAACCGCACTACCTTATTCAATCGTGTTAATGCGCTTGGCGTCTCCGAGCCGACGGTTCAGCAACAGGGTGCAGACAGAATAGTTGTTGAGCTTCCTGGTGTGCAAGATCCTGCACAAGCTATTCGTATTTTACAGCGCATAGCCACTCTCGAGTTTCATATGGAGGCTGAGATTGGCGCCTCTCGAACCTCCTATCAGCAGTATGAGTACCAAGGAATTATCAGCAATATAGATAACGATCTAATCTTGCAGGGGGACAGAATAAGCAGCGTTCGATCAACATTGAACGAGAATAGCTTGCCGCAGGTCCAAATCAATTTGGATGCTCAAGGTGGTAACCAGATCAATCGAATTTCCAGAGACAATGTTGGTAAGAACATGGCGATTTTGTTGATTGAGACAAAATCTCGCACCATCACTTCTCTTAATGATGAAGGCGTGGAAGTAGAAGAAGTTGAGTTCTATGAAGACGAGCGTTTGATTAGCAATGCCACAATTCAAAGTGCCTTGGGCAGAACCTTTGTTATTACCGGTCTTAGCAGCAGGGAAGCCAACGAACTGTCTCTTCTGATAAGTGCCGGGTCTCTTGCGGCGCCGATGACAATCGTAGAGCAATCAGTAATTGGCCCTACAATGGGTAGAGAAAATTTAGAGCAAGGTATTCTTGGCGTTCAGGTTGCAGCGGCCTTGGTGATACTGTTTATGTTTGCCTACTACAGAGTTTTTGGCTTAGCCGCTAATGCGGCACTTATCATGAACATACTGATGATATTTGCAGTGATGTCAGTTATTGGCGCCACCCTCACACTGCCAGGCATTGTGGGTATCGTGTTGACGGTGGGAATGGCGGTTGATGCGAATGTGCTGATCTTTACAAGGATAAAAGAAGAGTTGGCGGCGGGTATATCGCCCCAGAAAGCAATTGAAGCAGGCTATAACCGCGCTTTTACCACGATCCTTGATGCTAACTTAACAACCTTCTTGGTAGCTGTTGTTCTGTTTACCATTGGTACAGGTCCGGTCAAAGGTTTTGCCGTCACTTTAATGATCGGCATTGTGACATCAATGTTCACAGCGATTGTTGGCACCAGAGCAATTATTAATATTGTTTATGGCGGCAAAACGGTAAAAACGTTGTCCATCGGTGGCTCTCAGCCAAAGCCGCAAGCGGCATAATCTAAGATTCTTACGGGTAATAAATACAATGCTTCTGGATAAAAAGTTTGATTTTATGAGTTATCGCAAAGTGGCGGCCATCGGCTCTGTGATTTTTATTCTCATTTCAATTATTTCCCTAGCGATAAACTCGCTTGAATTTGGGTTAGATTTTACCAGCGGCACTTCAGTGAGACTGGGCTATTCCGAGTCGGTAGATATCAGGGAGGTTAATACCGCCTTGGTGGGTGCAGGATATGAAAGTGCAGTTGTTGTTAGGTTTGGTTCGGACCGAGATATTCGAATTATCTTGCCCGTGGACGCGGATGTTTCGGTTGAAAATCAAGCGGTGGCAGCAGTTGAGGTGGGAGAGAATTTAGCGGCGTTATTGCGCCAATCCAGCAGTTCACAAATTACGCTTTTAGGCTCTGATTATGTCAGCGCCAAAGTGGGTGAAGAGTTGGCTGAGCAAGGCGGGCTGGGGATGCTTGTGGCTCTTGGCATTATCATGGTCTATATCTCTGTCAGGTTTCAGTTTAAGTTTTCGGTAGGTGCTGTGGTCGCGTTAGCACACGATTTGATAATTACCTTGGGCATATTTTCAGTATTCGGTTTGGAATTTAATCTCAATGCTTTGGCCGCCATGTTGGCGATTATCGGCTATTCCTTGAATGACACCATTGTCGTATCAGATAGAATCAGAGAAAATTTTCGTCGCATGCGTAGCGGCACCCCGACAGAAATGGTTAACGTTTCTCTAAACCAGACCCTCGGCAGAACGTTGATTACGTCATTAACCACATTGTTGGTTTTGGTTTCAATTCTGCTGATAGGCGGCGAATCAACTCAAGGCTTTGCCATCGCTTTGATTATCGGGGTGGTGGTTGGTACCTATTCCTCGGTTTACATAGCATCCAGCGTTATTCTTTACATGAACGTTACCAAAGAAGACTTAATGGTTCCCATCAAAGAAGGTGCTGATTTAGATAGCACCGTCTAAGCTTGGGGTGTGGTTTCGGTGCCCTCATCGAGGGCTCGACCGTTTCTGGTTTATCATTGGGCATTTAGGACTTGGCGATCCGATTCATAATTGCTATGTTCAGCGGCAGTTTTGAGATGAATTAGCTATGTTGGAATTTGTGAATTTGAATGTAAATTGCTTGTCAATACGGTACCTAAATCCTCAAGCGGTCCATCGACGCGCGCTCATCTTGGTTGTTTGCGCTCTCGCCCTGCTGCCAAATTTTTCTTTTGGACAATCTACTACCGACTTTCCTCGTCCCTCTGAGCTTGAGCCTGCCATTAACTTTTGGGTTAAGGTCTACACCGAAGTCGATACTCGCAGCGGCTACCTTCACGACTCTGAACACCTCGGAGTTATTTATACCAAGCTGGCCCGAGATCGCTCTGAGATAGATTCTAGGCGCAAACGTATTCAGGAAGACCTCCGAGAATTGGCCACTGGCAAACGCGATCTGTTAACTCGCAGCCAGAAAGACATTCTAGCGCTCTGGCCTAATGATGTGAGCAATCAGACGCTGGGCCGGGCGGCAGCGAATGTTCGCTGGCAGCTGGGGCAATCTGATCGGTTTTTAAGTGGGCTAGAGCGCTCTGGCGCTTATCGTGGTCACATTAACTCAGTCGTAAGGGAAAAAAAGCTACCTATCGAATTAGGTGCGCTGCCACATGTTGAGTCTTCGTTTAATCCTGGCGCCTATTCAAGTGCTTCTGCTGCAGGTATGTGGCAATTCACACAGGCAACAGGGCAGCGGTTTATGCGCATTGACCACATAATTGATGAGCGCATGGATCCTTATACAGCGTCTAACGCAGCTATGAGCCTGCTCGAGTATAACTATTCGGTATTGGGCACATGGCCACTCGCGTTAACGGCCTACAACCATGGGGCAGGAGGGATTGCTAGAGCTGTTCGTGAAACTGGGACAACTGACATTGAAACCATTGTTGCCAACTATAAAGGTAGGGCATTCGGCTTCGCATCGAGAAACTTTTACGCACAGTTTTTGGCTGTGCTTCAGGTTGAAAATAACGCGCTTGAACATTTTGGTAATATTCGTTTGAACCCGGCTCCTATCTTTCGGGAGGTCAAACTGGATTCATTCATTGATGCTGAGGTTTTTGCTAGTTCAATAGGAGTCAGTTTCGAGCAGCTTCGAGCGGATAATCCATCGCTGCGGCCAGTAGTTTGGCAAGGCAACAAAAGAATTCCCAAAGGGTTTCCAATTAAAGTGCGTGCGGCAACAGTCCCGACAACTGATTTGTTAGCGATGGTTGGGAACGATTATAAATTTGCTATCCAAACACCTGATGTGGCCTATGTAATTGAAAGAGGCGATAGCCTCTCGGTGATCGCCCGGCGTTTCGACACATCGGTGGCCAGACTCGTGTCTTTAAATCAGCTGACTAGTAGTCATAGGATCCAGATTGGTCAAAGATTGGTTTTGCCTCAAGCCGACAGCGACGGTCAGCAGTTGGCATTTGCGTCGGCAAATGCTGATGGATTGTACACTGTAAGAAGGGGAGACACGGTTTCTGTTATTGCGAACCGATTCAGAACCACGGAGCAAGCAGTGCTGGGCTTGAATGGCATTACGGACAGAAATCGAATTTACCCGGGTCAGAAATTGCGCCTTCCAGGTTTTGATACTGGCAATGTGCAGGTGGCAGCGATAGAGGCCAATTTAGCGCCAACCCCGCCCACCGAACTTCAATACTCAGATGCCTTAGTTTCTGAATCTAATGCTGTAGCGCAGTCCACGAGTGTGCCGCTTGCTACGGCTGCGGTCAGTGTCGATGTTACAGAACAAATAGCAGAATCAATCGAAGTGCTAGATGCAGATTTGACGTCTGTGGCAGTTCTCGATGAGGAGCCTCTGCCGCCTGCGGCAGTTTTACCTGACGATCAAGAGCTAGAATCGGGTATCAACGCCTCTGAGGAGATGGCGGTGGCTACGGATGCAGCTAGTGCTGTTCAGAGCAGTAATGAACAGCTGACCGAAGATCTTGCCGCTGACCCATCTGATTATTCGGTAGCCAGTAATCGCTCGATTGAAATTCAAGCGTCTGAGACTTTGGGGCATTACGCTGATTGGTTAGAAATTAGAGCGTGGGATATTAGACGTCTGAATAATATGCAGTACCGTGATCCGGTTATTATTGGTGATCGTTTG
>JBLHTH010000034.1:0-27001 GCA_047627195.1 Pseudohongiellaceae bacterium
AAGTCTTTTCTTATTAGATCTATCTTTTTAGAAATAATATTTACTATTCTTTCTTGCTAGATCTTTTGTCGCTATACATACCCCTGCCATAAATACCCTCGCTTATTTTCCCTGCGCTTATCGGGCATGTTTGATGTGAGCTCTTTTAAGGCATGGTAATTGGCTGCGCTTACTGCCGCTGCCATTGATGGAAGTGCTGTGACCGGAAAGTTTTTGGAAATAAAAATTAACGAAGCTATTAGAAAAAGCGTCTGTTACGACTCAACCGCTCGATAAAAAGGCTTAGCTCTAGTGCGTGAAGAATTTACGGCAACTATAAATCAAAGTGCATTTGGGCGGAACTCGTTGCCCGGGAGCTGGCTTATAATTGATCAGAGCTGGGATGAAGGATTCTCAGTGATGTTTGAGCTACCAATCGAGTTGGCTCGATCTATCGTGCCTGCCAGCGTAATGATTAATATTGAGACAGCCATAGAGCTTAATCGCAAACTAATGGCTCTGGGCTTTGCTGTAGAGAAAAGAGTGTTATTAGATCGCTATTTAGTAGCAGGAAATTTAGAGGCAATCGCTGAAATCGCACAGTTTAACGATGCCCATCCTCCAAAACATTTTTCTTGAGCCTGATTTAAATAATGCCGTGCAGAGCAAAGCCATGGAGATGTGTTGGGAAGCTCGCTTTTAAAAACTCATCTCAAAAAACTAAGGCCGCTTTTTCATCAAAATAGCGGCCTTAATGAGTTCTAGCTACTAAACCACGTATAGGCCTTGGGAAACGACAATACCGCTGCCGGTAGAATTCATCAGTATTTTGGTGCCTTTCTCAAGCTTGCCATTTTGCTCTAAATAATCGAAGCACACCGGCATAGATGCCGATGTTAGATTTCCAAAATCGGGGTATATTTCTACCGACTTATCTTTGCTTATACCCAATTTCTTTAAGTAATGTTCCTGTACGCTGCGGCCCACCTGGTGGGATACAAAGTAATCGATATCGTCGATTTCCCAGCCCGCCCCAGCAAGAGTTTTTGGAGCCATGCCAACCACCATTTTGATGGTCTCCAAGCTAATCCACAGTGAGTGCATGGCAAAATCGTTTCGCTCCCAATCAACAAAGCACGCGGGCCATATGGCCGAATTATTATTGGAATTAAAACTGCGAAAACTGGTTTCATCTATTGTTTGAAAACCACTGCCATCATCGGTAGGGCCAAGAATCATCGCAGCACCCACATCGCCAACGGTGAAAGCGCCTAAATTTGATTTGACGTCGTCTTTGCCCAGTTCTTGATTCTTGAATCTGTCAGCAATATGCATTGTTCCGCGGCTCGCATTTTCTCCTGTGCACAAGAGTACATGGCGAGCTTGCCCGGTTTTTATAAGTAAGTCAGCCATCATGATTCCGGCGGTGAAGCCATGACATGCATCTGACATATCTAATTTTAATTTTGCAGATAAACCTATTTTGTCTGCAATAATGTGAGCAGTGGAGGGCTCTTGCATGTCGCGATTCATGCCGCAGTAAAAAACGGCATCTATTTCGTCGATTTCACCATCGAATTTTTTCAGGGCTTTTTCAATCGCGGGGATTGCGTAGCTGCTTGGTTTGGCTTGGATGTCGCCGTGGTGCAATGTTTTGATGCCCGTATTTTCCTCGATCCAATTTAGCGGGTAATCAAATCTATCTATGCCAGCTTCTTTTAAAATGGATGACGGGGATACTTCATTTGAGGCGTGAACTCGAGCGACTGCTTGGATCTTGGTGTTAAGCATTCATGGAACTCCTGGAATCTAATAAAGGTCTATTTCTCGCCACCTTCTCCGTGCAGGCGTTTTCGCACTTAAAAGTCTTAGATGTTTTTATTATTAGAATTGTCGTAGATAGTGTCGGCGGGAATAACGATCACGAAACCATTATGATAGAAGGCAGTGAAGTTTGTGGTGATAAAGAGAGCTAAGCCAATGAATTTAAAGAAGTAGTTTTTTTTAATAAATTTCCCCCCTGAAATGCGTAAATGGCACTCTTCGCACGCCTTTGCAGGAAGAGTCTTACATATTAAATTTTTGTACCTAGGCGTCATCGCTTGAGTGCGCTCGCTTAAGGCAAGTATTTATGGAAGGTAAACGAATGCAGGAATTGGAATTAGCGGCCCCACCGGTTAACCAGATCAACTGTGAGCTATTAGCTGAAAAGGCGGTGTCTTTACGTGTCGTCAGGCTTGATAAAATCCATTCACATATTCACGGTAATAAATGGTTTAAATTGAAGCTAAACCTGCGAGCGGCTGAGGAGCAGGGGCACTCTCGACTTATCAGTTTTGGTGGGGCATATTCAAATCACCTCTACGCTTTAGCCGCCGCTGGTTCTTATTTCGGTTTCGAAACCATAGGGATCGTTAGGGGTGAGCTTATTGAGCCTCTTAACCCGGTGTTAGCTTTTTGTCGGTCATCAGGAATGACGTTGCGGGCGATCTCCAGAGCTGATTACCGCCGCAAAGAAGACCCTGAATTCTTGCAGGAACTGACGGCAGAATATGGTCCTGCCTACGTGATCCCCGAGGGTGGCTCAAATGCGCTAGCGTTTGCTGGCTGCCGTGAGATCGCCGACATAGTCTGCTCAATCACGGGGCAGTCAAAAACAACTATTGCCATGGCGTGTGGCACGGGAGCGACAATGGTCGGTGTCATAGAGGGTTTGCAGGTATTGCAGGCACCGCACCCAGTTTTGGGCGTGTCGGTGCTTAATGCGAAGGGAATGATTGCCGGCAACATAGAATCGGGACTGAATAAGTCAGAACTCACCATCAATGTGCCTTGGTATGTATCAGATTCGTTTCATTGCGGGGGTTATGCAAAAAGGACTCTTGAACTTTCAGAGTTTATTGAAGGGTTTGCTGAGGTATCGGACATTCCTATCGAACCGGTTTATACGGCAAAGCTGTTGTTTGGGCTTTTCAGCATGATTGAGGCGGACGCGTTTCCTCGAGGTGCTCAAATCATTGCATTGCACACGGGCGGTATAGTTGGGTCTGATGAAGGTGAGCGACTGGGTGAGGCTGCGATAGTTTAGCAAAAAATTGCCGTTTCAGGCTCGGCGGTTCAGCAGCTAAGCGTGTCAGGTCTCTAGGCGCCTGTATGTAATTATATTTTGCTTGCTCAAATAGGCCCATAGCATTGTCTAATATGGCTGACGATCTCACGTCACGGCGTGTTACAATTTCACATCTAATTTAGGGTAAATAATTTGAGTCACATGCTGAAGTTTACGCGTATAGGAATAGTCGGAAGACCTGATCACAAAGGCGTCTTAGAAACACTTAAGCGGCTTATGGCTTATTTGGCTGAGAAGCCAGTAATCGCCGTCTTAGATCATATGACTTCAGGATTGCTCAAGGCCCCGAAAGTTGAAACTTGCAGTCGCCGCGAATTGGCTAGCCGCTGCGATCTCGTCATTGTCGTTGGTGGTGATGGCAGCATGCTCACCGTAGCTAAACACATTGCCAGCGATCAGGTGCCTGTGATTGGCATCAATCGCGGCAAATTAGGTTTTTTGACAGACATATTGCCAGAAGAACTAGAGGCAAAAATCAATCAGGTTTTGGCAGGTGAGTTTAGTGTCGAATCTCGCTTTTTGCTGGATGCTGCTCGTGTAATGAACGGTAAGCGAGAGAAACTAGGCACTGCGCTCAATGATGTTGTGTTGCATCCTGGGCAGGCAGCACAAATGATAGAATTTGAGCTTTTTGTCAATGACCAGTTTGTTTATAGCCAGGTCTCAGACGGGCTAATTGTCGCAACTCCAACGGGTTCGACTGCCTATTCTTTATCCGCAGGCGGGCCGATTATGCACCCAAATCTCAATGCCATTGTCCTAGTGCCCATGTATCCCCATTCGCTCAATAGCAGACCGATTGTGGTCGATGGGGACAGCGAAATACGAATCGTAGTGGCGCCCAACGGTAAGTTACAACCTCAGGTTAGCTGTGATGGCGAAGAAAAATACATAGCGGTGGCTGGGGATGAAATTATTGTTACGAAGAAAGTCGTGCCTTTACAGTTAATCCATCCACCGCAGTACAGCTTCTATGAAGCTTGTCGAAGCAAACTTGGGTGGGGTAGTCGCCTTGGAAAGACCCTAGACGAATCTCAATGATTAAAGCGGCGAGCTTAACTACAGAAATTAATCTTTTAAATTTTTCTAAGCTATTACATGCTCAAGGTGTAGCGCATCGAATTAATGAAGAGTCCGGTCAGCAGGTAATATGGGTAGTCTCCGAAGAGGAAGCTGAGGCCGTTCAGAATGCCTTAGAAAAATGGCTGAGTGAAGCTCAAAATCCCGCCGGCGCTCCCAATGCAGACAATAGCTCCGCAGGCAATGGCCCTCGCGGGCGCGTAATTCCTGACGCTCGTGTTCTCTTAAATAGCACCGTCGCAGCGATTTATTATTATCCGATAACGGCATTATTATTTGCGGTTTGTATTGTTGTTGCCGTTATAGGCGGCTTGGGTTCTTATCCTCAGAGGCTGGCGACTCTTTTCTATCCCTTACTGGCAAGTGACGGTTTATTGAATCTGCTAACAGATATAAAAAGCTTAACTGATTTAGCGCGTACTTTTACCCCAATGTTTCTTCATTTCGGTGAACTCCATTTGATTTTTAACATGCTATGGCTGTGGTACTTCGGCAGGCAGCTAGAATCTATTCAGTCCACCTGGAGTTTCGTTGCTCTGGTTTTAGTGACCTCGTTTGTGAGTAACACGACTCAGTATATGGTCAATGACGCGAATAATTTTGGCGGCATGTCAGGTGTGGTTTATGGCTTGGTCGGCTACACATGGGTGGTTCATAAATTGATGCCGAAAAGCTATTTGTCTCTCAATTCAAATATGCTCGTGTTTTTTGTTGTGGCATTGGTTGCAATGGAAGTTTTGGCATCCTCTCTGGTTGCGACTGCTGCGCATATAGGTGGCCTACTAAGTGGTCTGGTTCTAGGTGGTGGCGTAGTGATTTACAATCGTTATATTCTCAAAAACACCGCTGTCGGTCATATGCCGATAAGTAGAAAGTAGGAAGTTGGGTATTGAAAAACAGATTGTCCGCACACGGTTTAGGCCTCCATCGCCAATCTTGAGCGATTTGAAATTAGGAAGATTTAGATGAGCAATGAAAATCATAGTGATGAAATACCATCCCTAGTTCCAGAAACATTAGAGCTGCTGTTGCAGGAAATCACCCCTAGTGTTTACGACAGTCTTAGAACTGCTGTGGAGATAGGAAAGTGGGACGATGGCGGCAAGCTTTCCAGTGAGCAGTTAGAGAACTGCATGCAAGCAATCATTCTATATGAAGCGGAACATATTTCGGAAGACGATAGAACCGGCGCTCTGTTGAATTCAAAATGTGCATCAAAACTTAAACACTAGGTAGGCTGCTTTTAGCTGCAAAGCCAAATTCGGATTAGCTATTTTTGAGACTCTATGGAGTCAAGGGTGAAGAGTTAAGAAATGGAACTTCTAGCAAAAGGCGGAGTAAGAAAAATGCGCAGCCGCTTGGCCGGTCCAGTGGAATATACGCTGCGTCTCGGTGAGATAGACATTGATATGAACTCTTTGCTCGAGCACAAGATCAAGCTCGAATATAGCGGTGATATCCATTGCGTCAACTGTGGCCGGAAAACGAATAAAAGCTTCAGCCAAGGGTATTGCTTTCCCTGTCTTCAGAAATTGGCTCAATGTGATTCTTGCATTATCCACCCAGAAAAATGTCACTTTGATCAGGGTACTTGTCGAGAGCCGGGCTGGGGTGAGCGTCATTGCATGCAAGATCATATTGTATATCTTGCTAATTCATCCGGTTTAAAAGTGGGGATAACCAGGGCGACTCAGGTACCGACGCGCTGGATAGATCAGGGCGCCACCCAAGCTTTGGCTATTGCCCGGGTGAGAACAAGGCTGCAGTCAGGTGAGTTGGAAGTTATTTTTAAGCAACATGTTGCTGATAAAACTAATTGGCGTGAAATGTTAAAAGGTACAGCGCAAGAGTTAGACATGAAGGCTAAGAGTGCCGGTTTAATAGAGGAATGCCGCTCCGAAATTGCTGAATTAGAAGAACGGTTTGGTTTCTTTGCCATCAGTATGTTGACTGGCGTTGAGCCAGTTGAAATTGTGTACCCGGTTGTCCGTTATCTTGAAAAAATTAATTCTTTCAATTTTGACAAAGACCCGGTTGTAGAAGGGACGTTGCTGGGAATAAAGGGCCAGTATTTAATCTTCGATAGCGGCGTAATCAATATGCGTCGTTTTTCAGGTTACGATGTTGAAGTTAGTTCATAAGCCATAATTGATAATTTCTATGTTATGGGTAAAAGGTTAAAGATTTTATGAAAAATGCACAAGCGAGCACTACCTATCTTAAAGATTATTCTGAGCCGTCTTTTTTGATCGATAAGACATCTTTACACTTTGATCTTTTTGAAGACCATGCCGTTGTTTCTTCAACTTTAGAGATGCGTTTTAATCTCTCGAAACAGGCCGGACCGATTGCAGATTTGGTTTTAAATGGCCAGGGCTTGGTATTAGAAGCATTATCAATAAACGGCGCCGAACTAAAAGCCGACAGTTACACCACCGATGACGACACCCTGACTATTCATGATATGGCAGGGCTTGTTGGTGGTGTTCTTGCTGACGATAACAAAGAACAGAGATTTTCGTTGGCTTGTCGAACTCGTATTGAACCGCAAAAAAATACTGCGCTCGAAGGCCTATATAAATCGAAAAAAATGTTTTGTACTCAATGCGAACCTGAAGGCTTCAGAAGAATAACTTACTATCTTGATCGGCCTGATGTGATGTCTGTTTTCACAACGACTGTAGTTGCAGAAAAAGACAAATACCCGGTCTTGCTAAGCAACGGTAACAACATTGCCTCTGGTAGTTTAGAAGAAGATCCTAGCCGGCATTGGGTGACATGGGAAGATCCCTTTATGAAGCCAAGCTACTTGTTTGCCTTAGTTGCCGGTGATCTTGTTAGTCTGGATGATAGCTTTACCACTATGACTGGGCGTTCGATTGAACTGCAAATATTCGTTGAAGAAAAAGATATCGATAAGTGCGGTCATGCAATGGAATCTCTTAAAAATTCTATGCGCTGGGACGAGGAAAAATACGGGAGAGAGTACGATCTCGATATTTTTATGATTGTCGCCGTGGATGATTTTAATATGGGAGCAATGGAGAACAAGGGGCTGAATGTATTTAATACGTCATGTGTTTTGGCGAATCCAATGACTCAATCTGATTTGGCATTCCAGCGTGTAGAGGCCGTTGTTGCTCATGAGTACTTTCACAACTGGAGCGGCAACAGAGTCACTTGCCGAGACTGGTTTCAATTAAGCCTCAAAGAAGGCTTTACAGTATTCAGAGATTCCGAATTCTCGGCAGACATGGGCTCAAGAACTGTCAAAAGAGTGGAGGACATTGCCTTCTTAAGAACTGTTCAATTTGCCGAAGATAGTGGACCTATGGCTCATTCGGTGCGCCCCGATTCCTACATGGAAATTTCAAATTTCTATACTGTTACCATTTACGAGAAGGGTGCAGAAATCGTTCGCATGATTCAACTGATTCTAGGAGAGCAAGGTTTCCGTAAAGGGTCAGACCTGTATTTTGAGCGTCACGATGGACAGGCGGTAACAACAGAAGATTTCGTCAAAGCAATGGAAGACGCTAATGGGGTTAAATTGGCGCAGTTTAGGCGTTGGTACAGTCAAGCAGGCACCCCAGTAGTTACAATCACTTCAGACTACGACGAGGCGGCGAAGCGCTATTCACTTCATGTTAAGCAGAACTGTCCAGACACCCCCGGACAAACAAATAAAGCCGCATTTCATATTCCACTGCGTTTAGGATTATTGAATAGCGCGGGTGAACAAATTTCGTTAAAACTTTTAGATGAAGATAACTCACAGGCCGGCCTCTGTTTTGACTTGGTTCTTGATGTTACCCAAGACTCGCAGACGTTTACGTTTGTAGATGTTCAAGGGATGCCTGTGCCGTCGCTGTTAAGAGGATTTAGTGCGCCGGTCAGGCTTAAATATGACTATAGCCTAGATGAGTTGTTGCTCTTGATGAGCAGTGACAGTGATGGCTTTAACCGCTGGAACGCCTCCCAAATACTCTCTACACAAATAATAGAGAGCATGTTGGAGCCTCACTCTAGCGGGGCTGAATTGGTTCTGCCTGACCTGCTAAAAAATGCCTTTGCTAAGGTGTTGGATTCAGCGTCGGATTCATCGCTAGACAAAGCTATGCTCGCGCAGCTTTTGTCCTTACCGGTATTGGGTGCGCTAATCGAGCAGTCTAGTGAAGCAGATGTGATCGGCTTGCACTCGGTCAGAGAGTTTTTATTGAATTCGCTGGCCACGGAGCTCAAAGCCAAGTTTGCTAAGATTTACGAGTTAACTGAAGATCACAACGAGTACTCCCCTGATTCGGAGTCGATTGCCAAAAGATCGTTAAAAAACCTTTGCCTCAACTTTCTGGTCAGAACCGGTGAGCCGGATTGGGTCAATCGATGCTACCAGCAGTACTGTGATGCCGATAATATGACTAACCAATCAGCAGCTCTGCGTAGTTTAGTTAATTCGCATACAAAGTTAGGCTCGCAGCTAGCTCAAAAGGCGTTAATTAATTTTTATGAGCAATGGAGCCATGAGCCGTTAGTGGTAGATCAATGGTTTGCGATTCAGGCTACGGCACAGGCGCCAGGTGCATTGAGTAAGGTTAAAGCCTTATTGGATCATGAGGCGTTTGAAATTCGAAACCCAAATAAGGTTCGTTCATTAATTGGTGCTTTCTGTGGCCAAAACCACATCGGTTTTCACGATGAGTCTGGCGATGGCTATGAGTTTCTAGCGGATCAGGTGTTAGTGCTGGATAAGCTGAATCCTCAAATAGCTTCGCGGCTGTTGACGCCATTAACGCGCTGGAAAAAGTATGATGCCAAGCGCCAAGCAATAATGCAGGCACAGTTGCGACGTGTCAAAGCTCAAGAGGGGCTGTCGAAAGATGTCTTCGAAATTGTTGAGAAAAGCACCGTCCTGTAGTTAGTTGCTGACTATTTATTTTAGTCGAAATTATTTTAGTCGAAAAAAAAGGGCGCCGGTGAATTTCACCGGCGCCCTTTTTTTATCAGGAAAAGCTGCTTTTACACTTCAACCACATTTGTCATTGGAATGTTTTTTGCTCGATCTGCGGCTTCCATAAAGCTCTGAATCTCATTAAAATTGAGGTAGCGGTATATATCACCGCTCATCGTATTGAGTCTTTCCATGTAGCTCATGTACTCATCCATCGTTGGTATTTTGCCCAGTGCGGAGCAAACTGCCGCTAATTCGGATGAGGCAAGGTAAACATTCGCACCTTGTCCTAAACGGTTAGGGAAGTTTCTTGTGGATGTCGACACAACGGTGGAATTTGGTGCAACGCGGGCTTGGTTACCCATGCATAAAGAGCAGCCTGGCATTTCTGTTCTAGCGCCGGCAACACCAAAGATGCTGTAAATACCTTCTTCGATAAGCTGATGTTCGTCCATCTTAGTTGGCGGAGCAATCCACAGTTTCACTGGCAGCGCACCCTCGACTTGCTTCAGCACTTCGCTGGCGGCGCGAAAGTGCCCAATATTAGTCATGCAAGACCCGATAAACACTTCATCAATCTTAGTATTTTGAACTTCAGACAATGGCTTAACATCATCAGGGTCGTTAGGGCAGGCCAATAGCGGCTCTTTGATTTCGTTCAAATCAATTTCAATGACTTTAAAATACTCAGCGTCAGCGTCGGGTTCCATCAATTCCGGATTTTCCAACCATTCTTCCATGGCCTTGGCGCGGCGCTCCAGCGTTCTGGCATCTTGATAGCCATTGTCAATCATCCAGCGGAGCAGGGTAATATTGGATTTAAAATACTCAACGATAGGGTCTCTGCCCAATCGAATTGTACATCCGCCTGCCGAACGTTCAGCAGACGCATCAGATAGCTCAAAGGCCTGCTCTACTTTAAGGTCAGGTAGGCCTTCAATCTCTAAAATTCGACCTGAGAAAATATTCTTTTTGCCTTTTTTCGCAATCGTTAAGTCGCCGCTTTGCAGCGCGGCATAAGGTATCGCATTAACGAGATCGCGTAGAGTGATCCCAGGCTGCATTTCGCCTTTGAAGCGAACTAAAACAGATTCTGGCATGTCTAGTGGCATGACACCTGTAGCCGCCGCAAAAGCTACGAGGCCGGAACCTGCTGGAAAGGAAATTCCCATAGGGAAACGAGTGTGAGAATCGCCGCCGGTGCCAACTGTGTCTGGCAATAGCATGCGGTTTAACCATGAGTGGATAATACCGTCGCCGGGACGCAGCGAGACCCCACCGCGAGTTTGAATAAAGTCAGGTAGGCTGTGTTGGGTGTCTATGTCGACCGGCTTTGGATAGGCTGCTGTATGACAAAAAGATTGCATAACCAAATCAGCTGAGAAGCCCAAGCAGGCCAAGTCTTTAAGCTCATCACGGGTCATTGGGCCGGTAGTATCTTGGCTGCCAACGGTGGTCATTTTGGGCTCGCAGTAGCTGCCAGGTCTAACTCCAGCAACGCCGCAGGCTTTGCCAACCATCTTTTGGGCAAGGGTCCAGCCTTTGCTAGATTCTTCGCCGGTAACGGGCGCTCTGAACGCGTCAGAGGTGCCTAGGCCTAATTCTTCTCGAGCTCTTTGGGTCAAGCCGCGGCCAATAATAAGAGGGATTCGGCCGCCTGCACGCACTTCATCCAACAGTACTTCAGTTTTTAGTTCGAATTCGGTGATTAGTTCGCCACCTTCATGACGCGTAATCTTGCCTTGGTAGACATCGATATCAATAATGTCGCCAGTATTTAGATTGTCCACATCGCATTCGAAAGGCAGGGCACCAGCATCTTCCATAGTATTGAAAAATATTGGGGCGATTTTATTGCCTATGCAGATTCCACCGTCACGCTTGTTTGGAATATGGGGGATGTCATCACCGATGAACCAAAGTACCGAGTTAGTGGCTGATTTTCTGGATGAGCCTGTGCCCATAACGTCACCAACAATGGCGACCGGAAAGCCAGTTTTCTCTAATTCATTGATCTGTTCTTCAGCGTTGCTAACGCCTTCGCGTGGATTTTTATACATTGCTTTGGCATGAAAAGGGATGTCTGGTCTGGACCACGCATCCTGCGCCGGTGACAAGTCATCCGTATTAGTTTCCCCAGGGACCTTAAATACAGCCACGGTGAGTTTTTCAGGCAGTGCGGGTTTTGACGTAAACCATTGCGCGTCTGCCCAAGACTGCATAACGCCTTTGGCGTGCTCGTTGCCATTTTTGGCTTTTTCGGCAACGTCATAAAAAGCATCAAACATAAGCAGAGTATGTTTGAGTTCCTCAGCTGCATTTGCAGCCAAATCAGCGTCATCTAATAAGTTCACAAGGGTGGTGATGTTGTATCCGCCCAACATTGTGCCCAAAAGCTTGACCGCATGGGCCGCATCGATCAGTGGTGATGTGGCTTCGCCTTTGGCGAGGGCTGAAAGAAACCCGGCTTTGACATAAGCGGCTTCATCGACCCCTGCTGGAACGCGATTAGAAATAAGGTCCAAGATGAATTCTTCCTCACCAACCGGTGGGGATTTCAGCAATTCAATCAAGCCAGCAACTTGTTCGGCTGATAATGGTTTAGGGACTACGCCGATTTCGGCGCGTTCTGCTACGTGTGCTCTATAGGCTTCTAACAAGGTCAATTCCTCTTGAGTTGGAATAATTAGCGATTCTTTTTTAGACTTAATTCATTTGGCTAGTCGAATGGGCAGTATCTGCACTAACTTTCGACTTAACTCCTAGCTTTGACTCACACCCCAGCTTTTGACTTAAACCTCAGTTTTTTGACGTAAGCGTAGCCGAGCGAGGTGGTTTATAAGCCGCTTAACTTGCCAAATAGCGGCGCATCTCTTTAACTAATGTTTTGCTCGCAATGCAGCCAATCACGCTGTTTTCAGCATACCTATATTTGCTGATCGCCGCACTAGCAGGGTGTTGTTGTCAGCGCCCTCCGCTGAGCCCCTTAAAGCGGTTAACTTTCGGCTGCTGGTGTTGCGTTAAGTTTATTCTCAAGCCGCTGGCATAGGGTAATCGCTCAGGAAGTAGCTCAGAAAGTAGCTTAGAAAGTGGCTTAGAAAGTAGCGTAATTGCCACACCAGTTAAACACGCCCTTTTTCGACCGCAAATTCTACTGTAAATTCGAGGAAATATCCAGTTGGAGCACTGATCTATGCTAGGATAGCGAGCGTTAAGTGCTCTTCTTAGCAAAGCCATTTTATCATTAAAATGGCGCAGTGCTTATTACTTACAACCGCCGTAACCTCACAGCGAAGCGGTAGACTCGACACAGCGATTATCATGAAACTAGTTAAAACTCCCTGCATTGGAATCTGTTCAACCACTTCCTTCGGCGACCCTGTTTGCCGCGGGTGTAAGCGTTACTTGTTTGAGGTCATCAACTGGAATAGTTACGGTGAATTTGAGAAGGGTGCGGTGCTAAAGCGGTTGGAGAAGCTAGAAGTTCAAATTCTAGAAAACAAACTTCAAATTGTTAACCAAGCTCTGTTGATAGAAGGCATGCGCAAGCTCGGATTGAGTTTTGATGAGTCACTGTCTCCTCTATGCTGGGTGCATAACCTTCTCGCCAAGTGCCATCAACAAATCCCGAATCTTCACTCTGTGGGGCTTATGGCAAAGCCAGATTTTTCAGATCTGTCAGTATCGGCTTTTAGTAAAATAGTTGACGAGGAACTGCTGATTTTGAGTGCGGCGCATAATGATCGCTACAACAATTTTCCTGCCAGCGGTACCCGATAGAGCGGAGGATAACAGACTCCCCTGTTGGCATTGGCGGTTACGTTAGTAGTGAAATTGTACTGAAGTTGGTTATAAGGTTGGGCAAGAGAGGCTTTAAAAGTCCACTTAAAAGCGACACCCCAGTCTGGCGGCTAGCTAAGTGAGCCGAACTCAAACTTGCGTAGCGCTAGGTCGTTACCCTTAATTTCCGCGTACCATCCTCGCTTATCCCAGTCGCCTAGAACAACGCGCTTTGCTGAAAGCTCTGCCAGTTCATGGATTGCTGGGCGGTGAGTATGGCCGTGGAGGAGGAGTGCTGTGCCGGCGCTGTCTAGGGCCTGCGCTACAGCCGCAGCATTTACATCCATTATCCCGTTGACCTTTGCAGATGTTTCCACTGCGCTTTTTGCCCGCGCTTGCTTGGCAAAAGCCTGCCGCTGAACAAGAGACTGGGCTAAGAAGTTTTTTTGCCAGCTGTGGCTCCGTACCATCTGTCTGAATTCCTGATAGTCAACGTCGTCAGTGCACAGAATATCTCCATGCATCAGCAGCACTTGGCCAACACCTGTATTGATTACGTAGGGTTCTTGAATTAATGCCCCGCCACAGCTTTGAGCGAAGCTTTCGCCTAGGAGAAAGTCGCGGTTACCATGCATAAGATAGATAGCCGCGCCTGCGCTATTAAATCGGGCTAAAGCGTCGCTGACAGCCGCTGACAAACCTGAAGAGCTGTCATCGCCTATCCATACCTCAAACAAGTCTCCCAGGATGAAAAGCTCGTCGGTCTTGCCCAGATTATGATGGAGAAACTCAAAAAGCGCGGCACTAATATCCGGCCTAGAATCTTCGAGGTGAAGATCAGAGATAAAAAGTTGCCGAGTCAATGCTTCTAGTCTTCGGTGACAGTTGCTGATTCGATGATAACTTCAGTCTCTGGCACGTCTTGGTGGCCGCCGGTGGATCCTGTTTTCACTTCCTTAATTTTATTGACGACATCCATGCCAGCGACAACCTTGCCAAACACTGCGTATCCCCAGCCTTGATCTGTTTTACTGCTGTGGTTTAAAAAATGGTTATCACCGACATTGATGAAAAATTGCGAAGTTGCTGAATGAGGAACAGCAGTACGAGCCATCGCTAACGTGCCAATGAGGTTCGGTAGGCCGTTATCCGCTTCGTTCTCAACATTTTCACCAGTATCTTTTTGGATTAGTCCACTCTCGAACCCACCGCCTTGAATCATAAAGTCGTTAATTACACGATGGAAGACCGTGCCATCGTAAAAGCCTGATTTGGTGTAGCTCAAAAAATTCGCTGCTGACTTTGGAGCTTTCTCAAAATCTAGCTCAACTGTGATGGGGCCATAGTTTGTCTTCAAGACGATCATTATTACTACCTTGTGGGATGGAGATTGATTTAACTTTGTTATCGATGGTTTTGAGGCGCTATAATAAGGCTTTTAGCAAGCTCTAGATAGTCCTGAGTCAGGGAGACTTTCCCTAGCAACATTAGCTTCCAAACTTAATGAGTTTTTGAAAGCCAACATTTAGCTGCCGCCTTATTTAGCAGGCCATCATAAAAGACTTCTCTTAATGACAGATTCAAAGGCAGCAGCCGCTGCACCACATTCAAATTTTATTCGAAACTTAGTCGCTCAAGATTTAGCTGATAACAAGCATCAGGGAAAAGTGCAGACTCGTTTTCCGCCAGAGCCAAATGGGTATCTTCATATTGGGCATGCCAAGTCGATCTGCCTCAATTTCTCGATCGCCGCCGAAAACAACGGTCAGTGCAATTTGCGCTTTGATGATACAAACCCGGCCAAGGAAAGCGTGGAGTTTGTTGAGTCCATTAAAAACGATATCAAGTGGCTTGGTTTTGAGTGGAATGGTGAAGTGCGATTTTCATCTTTTTACTTTGATCATCTTTATGATTTTGCCGTTGAGCTGATTGAGAAAGATAAAGCTTTTGTGTGCAGTCTTAATGCTGAGCAAATGCGTGAATATAGAGGCTCGCTTACCGAGCCAGGGCGCTCTAGCCCTGATCGAAATAGACCGATTAAAGAGAGTCTGGATTTGTTTGCTCGCATGCGAGACGGCGAATTTGGTGATGGTGAGTTTAGTTTGAGAGCTAAGATTGATATGGAGTCACCTAATATCAATCTTCGAGATCCAGTGCTTTACCGTATCCGCCACGTTCATCATCATCAGACCGGCGATAAGTGGAAAATTTACCCAACCTATGACTACACGCACTGCATTTGTGATGCCATCGAAAATATAACCCATTCCCTCTGCACGTTGGAATTTGAGGATCATAGACCGCTTTATAATTGGACACTGAACAGTCTCGATAGTGCGGGGTTGAAGCAGGTCAGTGACCTTGCAGATTCGCCTGATACTTATGTTTTGCCCCAGCAAACAGAATTTGCCAAATTAAAATTGAACTACACCATGATGGGTAAGCGAAACTTAAAAGAGATGGTGGAGAGCGATGTGGTCAGTGGGTGGGATGACCCGCGTATGCCTACTATCGCTGGAATGAGACGGCGGGGCTTTACGGCGGCCTCCATTCGTAATTTTTGTGAAAGTGTCGGAGTGGCCCGCAGTGATAGTGTGGTTGATATGGGCATGTTAGAACATGCGATTCGAGAAGATCTGGATGCCACCGCGGCCAGAGTCATGTGTGTCCTAAAGCCATTGAAAGTTATTCTCACTAACATAGATGCAGCTGAGGTTGTTCAGCTGAGTATGGCGAATCATCCTAAAGATGAGGAAAAAGGCCGTAGAGATGTGCCTTTCACCCAGGAAGTCTTTATTGATAGGTCTGACTTTGAAGAAGTGCCCCCGGCGGGTTTTAAGCGCTTAATTCCAGGCGGTGAGGTGAGGCTTCGAGGTTGCTATGTGATTCGATGCGATGACGTTATCAAAGACGAATCTGGTGAGGTAACCGAGCTTCATTGTTCTGTAGACAAGGACACTCTGGGCAAAAAGCCAGAAGGTCGGAAAGTGAAGGGAGTCGTGCACTGGGTGTCTGCAAGTGAGGGGGTGCAAGTGAGCGTTAAGCTCTATGATCGGCTTTTTACTGTCAAAAATCCCGCATCGAAAGAATTTGAGGACTATAGAGAAAACCTCAATCCTGATTCATTGGTTACTGTTGAGGGGTGTGTGATCGAGCCCGCGGCGCTGACGAGCGGGGTAGAGTCAAACTACCAATTTGAAAGAGAAGGCTATTTTTGTCGAGATGCAATTGATTCCAGCGCTTCAAAAACCGTATTTAACAGAACAATAACGCTGCGAGATTCGTGGTCAGCAAAATAGACTTTACTCATGCAAATTTACAATAGTTTTACTCAAAAGAAAGAAGATTTTGTACCTAAAGATGCAAATAATGTCGGTATCTATGTTTGTGGCATAACCACATATGACTACTGCCACTTGGGGCATGCAAGAATGCTGGTGGCATTTGATGTAGTGGTTCGTTATCTGCGTGCAAAAGGCTATGGGGTTAATTATGTTCGTAACATAACGGATATAGATGACAAAATTCTTAACAGAGCTTCGGCAAACGGCGAGTTATTTTCAGATCTAACTGATAGATTTATTGACGCGATGCATGAAGACGAACGATCACTGTCTATCTTGCCGCCCGACCAAGAGCCTCGGGCAACCGGTCATATCGAAGAAATTGTCCAAATGATTGAGGTGCTTGTATCAAAAGATGCCGCCTACAAAGCCGATAATGGCGATGTTTATTTCTCTGTTGTAAGTTTTAAGGATTATGGAAAACTTTCGAAAAAGAAACTTGATGAATTGTTAGACGGTGCGCGAGTTGATATTGGTGAGCTGAAACGAGACCCACGGGACTTTGTGCTTTGGAAGTCTTCCCCTGACGACGGGGTAGGTTGGGATTCGCCGTGGGGCTATGGCCGACCGGGCTGGCACATTGAGTGCTCAGCAATGTCCACTTGCGCATTAGGCAATAATTTTGATATTCACGGAGGTGGATCAGATTTGCTGTTTCCTCACCATGAAAATGAAATAGCACAGTCGGAAGCAGCGACTGGCGAAAAGTTTGCTAATCTCTGGATGCATAACGGGCCTCTTAGAGTAGATAACGAAAAGATGTCTAAGTCTTTAGGCAACTTTTTTACCGTCAGAGAAGTGTTGAAGAAATACGATGCTGAAGTTGTCAGGCACTTGTTAATTGCGAGCCACTACCGCAGTCCAATCAATTACTCTGAAGCAAGCCTTCAGCAGTCCTCAGCAGCGCTTGAGCGCCTCTATATCGGGCTTCAAGGCGTGGATATCGGTAGTGCCAAGTCGCTCACTAATAGTCGATTTGAGAAAGCCTTTTTAAAGGCCATGGATGATGATTTTAATACAGCCGAGGCGTTTGGCGTTTTGTTTGACTTGGTGAAAGAGCTAAACAAAGAAAAGGCAGCAGGGGCTGAGTTGGCGGGTCAGCTAGGCGCCTTACTGGTAAAACTCGGTGCAATTCTGGGGGTGCTTCAGCAAAGCCCAGAAGAATTTTTACAGGGCAGTGTGGGTAGCGAGGTAGATGCTGGCGAAGTTGAGGGGCTGATAATAGCCAGAAAACAGGCCAGAGCAGATAAGGATTGGGCCAAGGCAGATGAAATACGTGATAAGTTAGCCGAATTAAAGGTGGTTGTTGAAGATGGGGCTGATGGAAGCAGTTGGCGTATAGAGCGCTAAAGCGTATTAATTGTCTTTAAGTGGAAAAAATTTAGGGCTAGTCTTCATTCTTGGATTGACTGGCAAAGATGACGCGAGTATTATGCCGTCCTCTTGAAATACACACAGCACGCGTGTGTTGGGAAGGTTGAAAATCGGGGTATAGCGCAGTCTGGTAGCGCGCTTGCTTTGGGAGCAAGATGTCGGGAGTTCAAATCTCTCTACCCCGACCAATTTCACTTTCCTTTTCTTGTTGAATGCTGAACGATTTATGGTGACTGTAGCTCAGCTGGTAGAGCCCTGGACTGTGACTCCGGTGGTCGCGGGTTCGAACCCCGTCAGTCACCCCAATTGTCTACTAGATTGCATTTATATTTGCTTCAATTCCTCAAGTATCCTCTTAAATATTCATCACAAGTTTGTTTTCATATATCGCGTTAAAATTCCTCAAAGGCCTCCGGGCTGGCAAGTTTTTAGCTTGACGAGGGTCTTATCTTAAAGATTCATGGAATGCTGATGAAATCGATTAAAGCTAAAACCACCAATGGCCGGCCAACATCAGTTGCGCAGCTCTTAATTTCTGTGCCAACAGCTGCCGAGCTCAATCTAGAGCAAAAAAATGAGAACAGTGCGCCTAGAAGCCTGCTGTCACGGCTTGTGAGCGGCTGTGACAAGATTAATTTGGTTTTAGCGGGAATGTATACCGCAGTGACGTGTTATGGCGTGCCTCACCAAGAGCACAGCTACAGTGAGTGCGGTGGCGATGACTCTGTCGCTGAGAAGAAGTCTGATGCTAGTGGCTAAAATAGCGCTAGTATTTAAATGCTTGGTCATATTGCTTAATCAACAGCTTGGTTTCTGATCTCACCCATTGAATAGCTTTGCGCCGTTTACTCTCGGGCGCCTATACGCTTCGCATAACATCCTACTGCCGTGCCGCAAATCTTGCCGACGTGGATTCAGTGTTCCTGTCCGGGGCTGCCGCCCGCAGAAAGCACAGGCGAAGTCTTTAGGGATATATTTATGGCGGGTCACAGGCAGGAGTAGTGTGGGTCTATGTCTTGGTGCTGCGATGGACGGGTTGGAAGTCTGTGCTGGCTTGTGAGTTTTTAAGGTGCGGGCAGGTAAAGAATCAAGGGCGGTGCAATGAAGTTTTGGAAGGTTTGTTGTGTGCGATGCGCGTCAGGACAGGTGCATGTTTTGGCTTAGCTAAAACCTTCACCCTTCGGGTAGCTTCGCTGTCTTAATTGTTGCGCAATTGATCGAAGCTAGGTTGATTTAGAGAATGACTTAGCCAATCTCTCCACCCTTCGGATGGCCTGTGATTGTCTGCGCTGCTGCGCTGCTTTCCGATATATGGTGCGCCCGACAGGAATCGAACCTGTAACCCCCGGCTTAGAAGGCCGGTGCTCTATCCGGTTGAGCTACGGGCGCATATCTGGTACTGAAAACCGGCGACATTGTACATTAAATCTGGCTTGGAACCAGCAGCGATATCACCTTAGGGCTGTTATTTGTACTCATTTCTTTTGCTTGCTTGCCAGAGGCGCTCTGTTGCTCGACTAGAACCTGCAGTCTCTGCGGTTCAACTGGGTCTCTTTAATATTGTCGAGGGCGAGCGTTAATAGATATAAAAAACAACTGCTTACTAAAGATACTTTCTGCACTACCGACAATATAGGTTGTAACGTGCTTATATTATTGGCCTCCGCTAGGATTGAATTCTTAGCGTTAGGCCGTTTTAATTTAAATGTTCGTAGTTTATATCAGCGAAAAGCTAGGCTAGGCTTTCCAGCGGCAGCAGCTCAACCTTTTCTGTCGGGCAAGCGACAATGTCGTCTTGGCCCTTGTCACGCCAACCGCGATGTGGGATCAGTCGGTAGTATCCTGAGCGTTTGGCCTTCGCGCCTTTCCTGCGAGCTTTGCTGCCATCGGGTTTGCGAATATCAAAGACAAAAAACTCATAATCCTCTGGCATGGCTGCAACGAAGTCTTCTCGGTTATTAAAAGATAATTCTGCGCCATAGCTGAGTTCGCAGACGATGATCGGCCGTTGCCGAATAAGCGTTTGGCGAAGGCCTTTAAGCGTGCGTTTCTCGAAGCCCTCAACATCTATTTTCATTAGATCGACTTGCTCGATAGCTAGTTCTGTAAACAGTTCATCACCGTTTTTAAGGGATAGTTCGCCTAAGGCCTGATTGCCCTTGCTCACTGTGCTGGCGTCAAACGAACCGATACCTTGGTTACTGCCAGTGGGGGCATAGAATGTAAGCTTCTCTGAGATATCGCTAAGGCCTACTTTATGCAATGCTATATTCTCAATCGCGTTTAAGCTGACTTGGTGTTCCAGCTTCTGACTGACTTCATTAAAGGGTTCAAAGGCATGCACGGTAGCTGCGAATTGAGACATGTATAAAGAATGTTGACCAATGTTTGCGCCGATATCACAAAAGCAGCTAGATGATTTATTAGCACAAGCGTTTGCTTGGCTAGCCAGTGCGTCTCTGAGGAAAAACAACAGGGGTTTCTCAAAGGCGCCGTAGAAAAAAATACTGAACTCAATATTATTTTTCAGGTTTCCTTCGTATTTTAAGCCGAAGAAATTGGCTCGAAATGGCGCGTCCGGAGCACGATCAGCTTTCGCTAGCACTTTGTAAGCAGATTTTTTGTATTTTAATCCTAACCAGTCCATTGACCAGATCAGACCTGCTAGGCTGCTTTTTGGGCTCATTGGACTGACCTTGTTGCTAGATTCATGGGGAAGGGCTTCAAATTTGCTTTCAAGTAAAGTGGATGAGCTGGCTGTTGAGAACTGTTGATTTTAAGGCAGTGTAAGTTAGGGTAGCGTTTTAAGAGATACTTGTCTCTACTCAAAAAGTCGCCGTCGTTGCCCCAGCAAGCTATGGCTATTTCGCTGCGATTGATAGCTTTGGAAATCCAACTGTTATTAGCTGGCCCGATTGGTTTAAGAGCCTGTTTTAAGTCGGTGGGGTAGGTCGCTCGGAACGCAAATAAATTTACGATTTCCATTGCCTCAAAGCCCCAAAATTTTGCAAAGCCAACGCAGCGCCTGATAGTGGGGTCATCTTTGCGGTGGTCGGCGGTGGATGGGTTTAAGCCAATGAAAAGGGCGCGGCCCTTACCGCCGGTCCAACTCCGTTCAAGGCTATATCGGTAAAGCATGCAACGAGAAAATCGAGCATTTTGTGAAATGTATTGCAAAATCTGAATCCTTATCGTCCTTGACACTGGTAATTTTGAAAATTAGATAATACTTGATTCAGCTACTCGATATAAAGAACCTTCGCCAAGCCTTCAGTGGTTAGCTTAGGTACCGAAACGTTGCCGAAAAGGTCGGTTGTTATTCGTCAATTCAGCTGTCGGCTACCCAGACATTGAACTTGTGATTGAAGGCCTTATTCGGCGCGGCAGCGCCTTTGGGCAGTATTTTAGCTGTCTCTCCCGCATTTTATTTTGAATTCTCGCTGACCAATGCCTTTTGTGTCGCTCAAGTTGCGTCCACACAAAACCTAGTTTATGGTGCTTTGTGTGTTTCGAGAGAATCTAGGATAGGTTTAAAATAGCACTGAAAGAACACTGTAGTTTTTCGTTTCATTTAGCTTGGGGGATATAAAATATGTTGGCAATAATCGGTGGAACGGGCCTAACTTCACTCGACTGCTTCGAGTCAGCCGGCTATGAGAATGTCATGACCCCTTATGCTGATGAGCCGATTTCAATAAGGCTTTTCCGAGTGGGAGATTCCTCCGTGGCATTTCTTCCTCGTCATGGTGAGGGGCATAAACTTGCGCCGCATAAGATAAATTATCGAGCGAATATTTGGGCATTAAAAGAACTCGATGTTACAGAGATCATCGCGGTTAATGCAGTGGGTGGTATTCACGAAAAGCTGGGTCCGAGTTGTTTTGCTGTACCGGATCAGATTATCGATTACACCTGGGGACGCGAAGGTACTTACTTTGCAGACAACTTGGAGGTAGTGACTCACATAGATTTTACCAATCCGTTTGATGAGCCGCTTAGGCGGCGGCTAATCAGCAGCGTTTCTGAGGTTAAAACGCAGGCTAAACCTGATTTTGGGTTTCTTGATTTTGGGGTTTATGGTTGTACCCAAGGCCCACGTCTGGAGAGCGCGGCAGAAATACGCAAACTGAAGCAGGACGGCTGCGACCTTGTAGGGATGACTGCTATGCCTGAGGCAGCGTTGGCGAGGGAGCTTAATATCGCGTATGCGATGCTCGCTCTATCGGTAAATTGGGGCGCAGGGCTATCTGCAGGCGAGATAAGCATGGATGATATCCATAAGGTGTTAGATGAAGGGATGGGTATTGTCGCTCGAGTCTTGGCAAACGCAGCGATGAGCTAGCTACCTGGAGCGTTCAAGTCCACAACAGGATTTGCGTTTGGCCCGTTCTCAGGTTCGCGGTCAAAACCGAAGCTCTCAATATTTTCAATTTCAGGCTCAAGTAGCGCTGGCACTTCATAGGGTTCCACTTGGACCACTATGCCTAAGGCTGGGTGGTCCATATAGTGAAACTCATTGCTTCGCATAGCCCGACTTTGCAGCATATGAAATACATTCTGGGCGCGATACTGAGATTTGTCGGTTTGGAGACGACTGCGCAGAGTTTGTAGAGGACCATCTGCGATAGAGGTAGGCAATGCAGGCAGTTGCCATTGTATTGGCACTGCGGCGACTGGAGTCGCCGCCGACTCAGTTGCGTCTTCAGGCCCTGCTGCCGCTTGCATATTAGTTTTTAACGAACCGCGAGAATCATCAATAACAAATTCGGTTAGCCAAATGTCAGCATCCAGCACAACTCGATCCGAGTTTTCGTTAAATCGGATAGTGAGGCTGCCCTGCAGCTCAGATTGATTGCCATAGCGCTCTCCGCCTTCTATTAATATGGCTTTGGCCTCATTTTCAAACAAAACTGGTTGGCGCCACACCCCATGAAACAGGAGTCTGTGTTCAGGAGATCGACTAAGAGCGCGGTTGGTTTGGGCAAAATCACTCAAGTTGGCAGGCAATCTAAGGTAATCGTCTCGCTCCAAATTCAGAAACCTAAACGGGGCACCGACTTGGGCCGCAAAGGGACCGACTTTCCCAATAGCTTCAGCCTGCAACTGTTGTTTCGATAGTTGGTCTGCTGTTTGTTCGGTTAAAGCTGCTCCATGAGGAATACTCTGCTCAGGCGAGGCAGCCAGCGTAAACTCAACGGGTTGAGCATCTGTGGCCGCATCTACCGTTGTGCCTAGTGTAGTACCTTGTGAAGTCCCCTCAATCGAATCTACGTTTACCCGTCCGCTGGCGAGTTCGAGCGGCTCGGGTAGTAATGAGTCAATTAGCAAAAAGTCGCCAAATTCCTTCAGGCGAGCAATATCTTTTGGGTAATCGAGAACAGCACGGTCCGCTTGCCATCGCTCTTGCTCTCTATCCGCGAGGGCCTCGTTGCTAAAAATACTCAGCTCTATTTTGTACCAAGACTCCTGTGCAGACAGGCTCATTAACCCGCCGCTAGCCAGGCATATTGCTACAGTCACAGCTTTTAATAGCGGTGCAAACGGCAGTCCTGCCTGAGTATTATGCTGTTGAAGTAGTGTTGGTGAAGCCATGTCTTAAGCTACTTTTTTGGTGGATAATTTTATCTTATCCAATAATTGATCGATGAAGTGTAACTTGTCTTCATGGTCTTCGCAGTCGTGAATAAAATGTAGCTGATTAGCACCGGTTAATTTAAATGTCATTGGGTCGTGCTGAATCAGCTGGACCAAGGATAAAGGGTCGACCGCAGTGTTGGGTGAAAACTCAATGCGGCCATTTTTTACATTGGCATCAACTTTCCTAATGCCAAGTTTTTGGGCCCGTAGTTTGAGCGCGGTTACCCTGACTAAGCGCTTGAGCGGTTCTGGCAGCAAGCCAAAGCGATCTATCATCTCTACTTGTAAATCTATCAACTCGTCGCTGGTTTTCGCGGTAGCTAAGCGCTTGTACATGATCAGTCTGGTATGCACGTCAGGCAAATAGTCCTCAGGGATGAGTGCTGGGATACGTAGATTTATATCAATAGTTTTGTCTTGATTCAGAGCTATATCTGGAGACTTTCCTGACTTGATCGCAGCAACCGCTTCTTCCAGCATTTCGGTGTACAGAGAAAAACCAATCTTTTGCATATGACCGCTTTGGTCATCCCCAAGCAATTCTCCTGCTCCGCGTATTTCCAAGTCATGGCTAGCCAGTGTAAAGCCGGCGCCCAAGGCACTGGCTGCTTGAATAGCATCTATTCGTTTATGTGCGTCTGCATTCATCTTGCTATGCGTGGGCAGAAGGAGATAGGCATAAGCTTGGTGGTGAGACCTGCCGACACGCCCTCGAAGCTGATGCAATTGAGCTAAGCCAAACTTATCTGCTCGCTGGATAATAATGGTGTTGGCACTTGGCACATCGATACCGGTTTCTATAATCGTTGTGCACATTAGGATGTTGTAGCGTTTATGGTAGAAGTCGGCCATGACTTTCTCCAATTCACGCTCTGCCATTTGCCCATGAGCAATTCCTATGCGTGCTTGAGGAATTATTTCTTGCAAGAGGCGAGCGGCACGATCAATTGTTTTCACCTCGTTATGAACATAGAAAACCTGGCCACCACGCAGTAACTCGCGAGAGACAGCTTCTTTGACAAGGCTGTCTTGGTCTTCGCGAACAAAAGTCTTAACTGAGAGTCTCTTTGCGGGAGGCGTAACTATGAGTGAAAGGTCCCTAATCTCAGCTAGGGCCATATTTAATGTGCGAGGAATCGGTGTTGCGGTGAGAGTTAAAATGTCGACGTTGGCACGAAGCGATTTCAGTTTTTCCTTTTGGCTGACTCCGAAACGATGTTCTTCATCGATTATCAGCAGGCCTAGATCTTTGTATTTAACCTGACCGTGCAACAGCTTATGAGTGCCTATAAGAATATCTACTTTGCCAGCTTTTACTCCCTCGATAGTCGTGTTTTGTTCAGCGGTGCTTTTAAATCTGGAGACCACATCAACTACGAAAGGCCAGTCAGCGAAGCGGTCTTTAAAGCTTTCAAAGTGCTGCTGAGCTAGCAGGGTAGTGGGAACCAATATCGCCACCTGCTTATTGTTCTGCACCGCTATAAAAGCGGCCCGCATAGCTACTTCAGTTTTTCCAAAGCCGACATCGCCACAGACCAGGCGATCCATTGTGCGGTCACTCTCCATATCGCCAACAACAGCTTCAATTGCAGTTTCCTGATCAGCAGTTTCTTCGAAAGGGAAAGAGGCTGAAAATTTTTCGTAATCAGTTAACTCCAGAGTATATGCGTGGCCCTTTTTCGCTTGCCTTCTAGCATAAATGTCCAATAGCTCTGCGGCGACATCACGTATTTTTTCGGCGGCTTTGCGCTTGGTTTTGTGCCATTGATCTGTGCCCAATGTATTAAGAGGGGCGCTGTCAGCATCAGCTCCGCTGTATCGACTTATCAAATCAAGGGAGGCGACGGGTACATAGAGCTTCGAGCCGGCCGCGTACTCCAGCATCAGGAACTCATTACTCTGGCCGTCTGTGGTGATAGTTTCTAGGCCACGGTATCGGCCAATGCCGTGATCAGAATGTACTACTGCGTCGTCCAATCTTAATTCGGTCAAGCTTTTAATTATAAATTCGGTATTGCTCGTGGTGCGTTTACGCCGTCTGCGCTGTGCAACACGATTTCCAAAAAGCTGGGCTTCACTGATGGCGACAAAGTTTTGATGCGGCAGCCAGAGGCCCTGATCTAAGGGAGCGACAGTAATATGGCACTTTTCGCTGCTGGCCAAGAAATCTTGCCAGTCCTCGCATACAGTGGCATGAATCCCAGTCTGCCTCAGCAGCTCAATGAGGGTTTCTCTGCGCCCAGCAGATTCTGCGCAAAACAGTATTTTGGGATTGTTTTCATCAATAAACTTTTTGACTGCGACAAAGGGCTCGAGCGATTGGCTGCTGCTGCCGAAGTCAGGGAGGGGTGATGTTTTTAAGCTCAATGCTTGCTTGTGATTTTTGAATTCTATCTGACGAAATTCTTTTAGTTTGGTCAAAATCTGAGCGACAGGAATAAAAATTTCAGTTGGCTTTAAAATAGGTCGGAACCTGTCTATTTGCCGATCGATGTAGCGGTTCTCGATATCTGACCAAAACTCGAGGCCGGTTTTGCTGATATCGCCAATGCGCACAAGTGTTGTATTGGCAGGTAAATAATCGAATAAGCTATCGAGTTCCTCAAAGAAAAGGCCGAGGTAATACTCCAGCCCGGGAGAGCTTATCCCTTCGCTGACATCTTGATAAAGAGGGCACTGGCGCAGATCGATGTCGTAAAGTTCTTGAAAATTGCTGCGAAAGGCCGTTATTCCTGCTGCATCAAGCGGATATTCCCGGCCTGGCAGCAAGCGTATTTGTGCTACTTGTTCATGAGAGCGCTGGGTCTCAGGGTCAAACGTTCGCAGAGTTTCAATCTCATCATCAAAAAGGTCCACGCGAAAAGGGTGGTTGCTCCCCATCGGGTAGATATCTAGGATAGAACCCCTGACAGTAAACTCGCCATGTTCAAATACAGATTCAACTGCTTGATATCCAGCTAATACAAGTTTCTTGCGTATGGCCATTAGGTCTAATTTTTGACCAACTTCCAGTAACAAGCTATTGCCGTCTATGTACCTGTGGGGTGGAAGTTTGTGCATCAGGCTGGTTATAGAAAGGACCAGCACCCCTTGTTTCAGCTGCGGCAAATGGTAGAGGGCATTGAGGCGGTCTGAAATGATGTCCTGATGAGGTGAGAAATTATCGTAAGGAAGTGTTTCCCAGTCAGGCAAGCTGAAAATTTTCAAGTTGTCATCATCGGCACAAAAATAGCTCAGTTCCCGTTTAAAACGTTCAACTGACTCATTGTTTTCACAAACGACCAATATAGGTCCTGGTGATTTGGTTGCTGCCTCATAGATAGCGAGACTTGGAGCGAAGCCATGGGCATCGCGCCAGTAGCTGGCGTTGTTATTATCCGCGGGTAGTGTTGGGTCAAATAGAGTTTGCTTGATCTGCATAAGATGCTGGGTTTAGTTCCCGGTTCCGGTTCAAAAGCCTTGGATTACGATGTAAAAAATCAGGCGCAAGATTGTATCCTAATTAGAGAGACTAATTTAGGGATAAATAGTGAAGAATTTGGGCGCTTTATTTGATTGTGTCATTGCACAAGAAAAGCATAAGCCAGATAATACCGTTTTTTCAATTTGGCTAAATTTAAGGGGTTTTTGTGAATCGACCGAACGTAGACGATTACTTTGGTGACTGGAAGCAACGCGAAGCGTTAGTACAGGAAATGATACCAGTCATTGGTCGGTTTTTTAGCCAGC
>JBLHTH010000035.1:0-24266 GCA_047627195.1 Pseudohongiellaceae bacterium
AACTTACAGGACGAGGTATTACTAAGAAGACGTCGAAATGGGGACAATAAATATCGTTGCTTAGTCTCAAGCTTGGCGCATTGTACATCTAATCTTGCCGCCGTCAAATGTTTAAACAGATTTTTTCAATAAAAACCGAACCTTATGTTCGATTGCCAGTAATTTCCAGCAACCTTATCGCAAAGATTAGCCCACAAATATGACAGTAACAAGTATAAGGCAGCTAAAGGCTAAGCATCTGCTTGGTCTCAAAAATCCGGGATCATAGCTGAGCGTTTAATCCCGCTGCTTTTTTCGGTTTTTTGTTGGCCTCGTCGTTGCTGGCCCTTGAGCCGCAACGCGTCGCGGTTAGTGTCATCTACTTTAGAATAGTCGTCACGCCAGCCTTGCGCTCCAGGCCATTTCGCTATAGAGCGCACGATAGTGTTTGCAGAACTAGCGTCTTTTAGCAGGATTAAAGCCTGGTCAAGTATTTCCTCCTGCATAGCGCGGTCAAAAGGCACGCCGCAAGGGTTGCCAAGCGGGAGGTCGGAATGGAGATAACGCGGCACGCCGCAGTGCTTGATTATGTCCATTGCAGAACCCATCACCACGGTTGCAATACCGTTGGCTTCAAGTAAGCGCGAGACCAGTCCCACGGACTGGTGGCAGACCGGTCACAACGGCACCAGTATCGCCACGTCTACTTGCTCGGTTTGGCAGTATTTAAGGATTTCGGGACCATCTTTTTGCAAAGTATTGCGCTGGCTATATTCGGTCGGCAGCGATACAAACCTGCTGGCAATACTGCCGACGGCTCCAGATTTCACGAGCTTTTCTAGCGCAGCAATTGGCAGGAAAGAGCCAACATCATCGGTATGTGTCATGCCATGATGCCAACTTAATTCTGCCGTATAAAGAGACTCTGGAATCGGCTCTATTGGGGTCGAGTAAACCGCGCGCTGGCGCCGGCCAAGCTCGGTGTCGGGCATAGCGGTGGTAATAACGGCTACTTTGGAGTCGCTTAAAAGCCTGTTTATAGGCTGAAAAGGTGTGTCTTTATGATGTGCCCATTGATAATCAGAGTTATAGCCTTGTGCTCGGTAATAATTTCGAGTTCTTTCCATGTACTCGACGTCGTAGGCGTGGTCATTGTCGTGGTCATTGTCGTGGTCCGAGTCGTAGTCATTAGCCATATCAGGGCATCCAATTCAAAGCGTGCTGAGTATTTTTAATTAGTCGGTTGAAGATAGTAACGGTTTGCGTGTCTGAGTTACAGGTAACCCTGACAGACTATTGTTATAAATAATCTAAGTATCTTGTTATTGAAACATGGTTGCTGCCAACTTTCGTGCCTAGCGGATCTCTTTTTTAAAAATATGTCCGTACACTTACAATATCTAAAATAAAAGGTTTTCCCACTTGGCCGGTGAATACAAATGCTCGGCATTTGGGTCCACGTAATAACGAATGACTAAAATAGGGTGCAATCATGGAATTAAGGAAAGTCGACATCGCCATCATCGGCGCAGGTACATCAGGGATGACAGCTTATCGTGCGGCTAGGGAGCACACTGACAGTGTTCTCGTCATTGAGTCGGGTGTCTATGGTACTACTTGTGCGCGGGTCGGCTGCATGCCGAGTAAGTTACTTATTGCCGCAGCAGAGATTAGTCATCAAATAGACCACGCTGCGCAATTTGGAATAGATGTTGGGGCGAAGTCCGTTGATGGCAAGCGGGTAATGGATCGAGTGAAATCAGAGCGCGATCGTTTCGTTGGTTTCGTTAAAGAAGCCGTTGAAAGCTGGCCTGAGAAACACAAGCTTATCGGCAAAGCGGTTTTTACCGGCGCTAATGAGTTGCAGGTTGACGATCATACTAAGGTGATAGCAAAACGTATTGTGATCGCGGCTGGTTCTCGCCCTATGGTGCCTGGGCCATGGTATGAGCTAGGCGACCGTTTGTTGATTAACGACGATGTTTTTGCCTGGGACGACCTGCCCAAATCTATAGCGGTAGTGGGTACAGGTGTCATTGGTATTGAAATATCTCAGGCTTTGGCCCGATTAGGGGTCAAGACTCACTTATTGGGAGTGGGGGATAAGTTTGGCCCTCTGTCTGATCCAGGAATGAACGCCGTGATGAAAGATGTTTTAGGTTCCGAATTACAATTATCTTCCGATGCTATGGTTGAGTCTGTGTCTAGAACACAAAACGGTGTCGAACTTAACTTTCGTGAAGCAGGTAAGGTGCACACGGCTCAATATGATTACTTGCTAGCGGCCACCGGCCGTAGATCTAATTTGGATGCGTTGAATTTAGCGGCGGCCGGAATCGAACTGGATGAGAAGGGCATTCCTGATTTTGATGATGCCACCGGCCAAATTGAAGGAGGCCATATTTTTATCGCAGGTGACGTGAGCAATGCTCATCCACTTTTACATGAGGCCGCAGATGACGGAAAAATAGCCGGTGACAACGCCGGTCGCTATCCAGATGTCAGGAGTCGCCCTCGCCGGGCACCGTTTTCTGTGGTGTTTACGGATCCGCAGATCATGATGGCAGGACAAACCTTCAAACAATTAACCGACGCAGGAGTCAAATTCTGTGTTGGAGAAAACAGCTTCGATGATCAGGGGCGCAGCCGTGTAATAGCGAAAAATAAGGGCATTATTAGGGTGTATGCGCAGCAGAAGTCTGGGGTTTTTCTTGGGGCTGAGATGGTGGGGCCTGCCGCTGAGCACATAGGACATTTACTGTCTTGGTCGGTGCAGCATCGGCTAACAGTGCAACAAATGCTCGACAGTCCTTTTTATCACCCAGTCATAGAGGAAGGACTACGAACTGCGCTGAGACATTTGAGCCGAGAGTTGAAAATGGGGCCGGTGATGGTGGAGCATTGCTTGGATTGCGGTCCGGGTGCTTAAGCGGGAGATTGGAAAGGGTTTAGGAATCGAGGTGTCGGAGCAAAACCAAAAATTTTTCCCCGGCGCATTTACGTATCTTTGTCGACACATTGACCACAGCGCATACCCTGATGATCTGGGGGCCAGCGAATCTAGCGTTTATGCGCTCTAGATGCCTTTACTATGGCAGTTCTTTACTACCTGCATCCAACTTCAAGTAGTATTTTTATTCCCTAGTAAATGTTTTTCGAATGTTTAGCCATCAAGATAGTGACAAGCTGTTTCCCGTGGTAATCTCGATAAATAGTCAATCATTGACCATTCATAGATACGTGGATTAGAAATAATGCGAACCATTGCCAGCGTTACAGTCATCAGGGCGACAACTTTATTGCTTGGATTATTGTTAGCAATGCCCAGTAGCGCCGGTCCTCAATCTTCAGCCCCTAGGAAAGGAAGCCAAATGAGCGAAACGAGTACGCAATCACCAATTTCTGGAGTGCGCTTTCGAACTATTCAAAGCAACGGTATTTCTATGCGCGTGGCCGAAGCTGGAGACACCGGGCCGCTGTTGCTTCTTGCTCATGGCTGGCCCGAATCTTGGTACAGCTGGCGACATCAAATCACTTATTTTTCCAATGCGGGTTACCGGGTAGTCGCCCCGGATATGCGAGGCTACGGCAAAACGGATTCCCCCGAAAACCCAGAAAGTTATGACATAGTGACTTTGGCCGCGGATATGGTTGGTATTCTCGACGCCTATGGTGAAGAGAAAGCGATAATGGTGGGCCACGATTGGGGCTCCATTGTGGCTTGGCAAACTGTCTTGTTGCACCCGGATCGCTTTAGCGCCTTGATTGCCATGAGCGTGCCCTATGGAGGCAGGCCAGCAGAATCCCCTATGGTGAGCTGGCGTGAAAGCTATGGTGATAATTTCTATTATATCCTTTACCACAATGAGGTTGGTGGTGTTGCTGAGGCGGAATATGACAGCGACCCTGTAGGGCTATTAAGCCGCCTCTATTTGTCTCCGGATTCTCCGCGCAAGCCGCCTATAATAACAGACAAAAAACGCAGTGCCGGCGGCTGGATTGGCCGCCTAGGTGCGCCGCTGAGCTTGCCTGACTGGCTAAAAAAAGAAGATTTGGACTATGTGGTCAGTCAATTTGAAGAGGCCGGATTTAGAGGTGGTATGAACTACTACCGCAATTTTCACGGCAATTGGGAAATCACCGAACACTTACAAGATGTAGAAATAAAGGTGCCAACTCTTTTTATAGCAGGCACTAAAGATATGGTGATTGCGCATGCCACACAGGGCCAGCTAAACGGAGCAATGTCTCGAATTGCCACGGATTTTAGAGGAGTAGTACTTATTCCGGAGGTGGGTCATTGGGTTCAGCAAGAGGCGCCAGATGAGACCAATAAGGCAATGATGGAGTTTTTGCAAAGCCTCTAACCTCAAAAGCAGCGACATTAGGTGTGTTAGCAATGCCGCGGCTTAAGACAAATACCTAGTTATTTAGGCCAACAGCGCGTTAACCCCGGCAATGGCTCTATCCACGTGTTCAGTGGTGTTATAAATAGTCGGGCAAATCCTTATGCCGCCGGTTGCTGCACAAGCAATTCCATACTCTGTATATAGGGCATTAGAAATTCTGCCACCTTGGCCGTCAGGGGCTTTGGTAATACAAACCCCAAAACTTAATTTTGGATTCATGGGGGTAACTAACTCATGCCCCCCAGCTGTAATCCCCTGTTTAAGGCGCTGTGAAAGTTCCACAATGCGAGCTTCAATTCGGGCTGGCCCAATCGTGTTATGAATCTGAGCTGCGACCCCAAGTCCGGCTAGAGCCGCGTCATCACGCTGGCCAAGGGATTCAAATTTACGAGCGCCTTGTAAAATGGTCGAGGCTTCGTCTCCCCATCCGGGGGCGACAACGCTGGGCCAAATTTTGTCGATATTCTGACTTTTCACATAAAGTAACCCTACTTCTTTTGGCCCCATATACCATTTGTGGGCGCTGGCGGAGTAGGAGTCTGGGTCTAAGTCTTTTAGATCCAGTTGCATGGCTCCCCAGGTTTGTGCACCATCCAAATGAACATAAATTCCATTGGCTCTGGCGGCTTGAATAATCCGTTTAGCGGGTAGTTTTATACCGCTGAGGTTCGAAACGTGAGTAAGAGTCAAAACCTTGGTTCTAGAGGTGAACTGACTAGTGAAGGCATCAATCAGGTCCGCCTCACTTGCAGGATTGGTGGGTACGGACACTTTTTTTATCACTAAACCAAATCTTTGCGCCCTGACATCCCAAGCAACATTGTTGGTTTGATGGTTTTGATCCCACATCATGATTTCATCGCCAGCGTTAAGGCTTAGTCCGTTATTAATAATATTGTTGGCTTCGCTGGTGTTGCGCACCAAGGCAATCTCATCGCTGCTTACATTGAGCTGAGCCGCAACCAGTGATCGGGTTTGTTCGAGCAGGCCTGAAAATTTCGCACGGTTGTTAAATGAGCAATCTTGATCAATATCGGCGGTGAGTAGGGCTACTTTTTCAGAGACTGCGCGAAACGACGGGCAAAGATTGGCGGCGTTCATTGGAACAGCATTTTCTGTAAACGAAAACTGATTGCGTACCATTTCCCAAATGTCGTCGCCATCGGTTTGCTGGGCGAAGCTTATCGAGGAGCTGGCGACTGCACCGGCAACTAGTGTGGTTGAGGTTTTTAGAAATCCACGTCTCGAGTCAAAGTTGGTCATTTTGCGCTCCAGATGGCGACAAACTCTTTGTCGCTGTAAATTGATAGATAAAATTTAATTGCTCACAGCCTACCTAAGCTCTAGGTGCATTACCAGCTTCGTAAGTTAGGCTAACGTTGGCGCAATTAGCGCTGTCTGAGCTTGGAAGGGTTTCTTATTGAGAGTTATTTACTAGAATGCACTTAACTATGAGGAAAAATAAACCATGTACAAGGGCCTATCGCAGGGTGTGTTGAATTAGGTGTCACTGCGTCTGAGATGCCCTAGCGTCTGTTTAGTTGCGTGATTTAAGGCAGCACCGATATTGCATCTATTCATGACTAAATTTTACCGCTTTCAATATCTTATTTAGTCTATTATTCTCTCAATGCATCAACTAAAGAGTGTTCATGTGAACTTGTAGTATTACCGCCTTGTTCCTCTTCTGGTGTAACCAATCTCCTAATAATAATCGATAGGCTACGAGCACTATTTATAAACAACAAGGAGTCCCAATGCCTTTGCAATTTCTCCAGTTAAAGCCTCGCCAAAAACTCGCGCTGGTTTTTGTACCCAGTATTCTCATTTTGATTGCTCCACTTGCTGCTATAGCGGCTGAAGCACCGGCGAGTAGTACGTTCACAGAAGCTCAATACGAGCGTGGTGAAACGGTCTATCAGCAAGAATGTGCTTTGTGTCATGGTCAGAATTTAGATGATGGTGTAGCGAATACTTTACGCGGGCAGACATTTCGCAAAACGTGGTCTCGACTCGGCGTCACAGTTGCAGACTTATACAACAGAATCGCGAATACAATGCCGCCAGGGCAATTAGGTGAACTGAGTGAGTCGGAAAATATCGATGTGTTGGCGTATATCTTGGGCCGCAACAACGTACTGCAAGGAACTCAGGAGCTAAATGTCGAGTATGAATATCTCAGTGCCATTCCAATTTCCCGAGGCGATGAAGAGCTTGATATTGCCGCAAACTTTATTGAAGGGCTCTATGGACTGGAGCCAACTGGCAGCGGTCCGTCTTTTACCGATTTGTTAGCTGCTGCAGGTAATGCCAAAGATTGGCTTTACCACAATCACAATTATCAAGGTACTCGTTACTCAGCTCTAACGGAAATTGACCGCAGTAACGTTACAGGTTTGCAGCAGAGGTGTGCATATCAGCTCAATACTACCAACAGCATGCAAGCGGGCCCTATTGTTTACGAAGGCATTATGTATGTAACCGATGCGACGCACACCGCCGCCATAAACGCAGCAACTTGTGAAAAGCTCTGGGTCTATGAATGGGAGCCTAAAGATCGCATGGTATGGGGCAATAATAGAGGCGTAGCTATCAAAGATGGTTATGTTTTGCGCGGCACGCCAGACGGATACCTATTTGCTTTAGATTCCGCTAACGGCAATCTGCTGTGGGCCCGACAGGTAGCAGACCCTTGGTTGGGTGAGACTTTTACCATGGCACCAATTATTTTTGACGATTTGGTAGTGATTGGGCCCGCAGGAAGTGAGAACGCAATATCAGGGTGGGTTGCTGCTTTCTCTGTCGCCGATGGCGACTTGGTGTGGAAGTTTATGACTGTTCCTGAGGCCGCTGCAGGCGGCGGCGAAACTTGGGGAAATCCCAAGGGTATCGCGCTAGGTGGTGGAGCTGTGTGGACCCCATTAAGTATGGATATAGAGAAAGAAGAACTTTACGTCGCAGTGACTAACCCGGCGCCAGATTTTCCGGCGTATTTGCGCCCGGGTGAAAACTTGTATACAAATTGCATAGTTGCGTTAGATGTTCGCACCGGCGAATTGAAGTGGTATAGATCTATTGTGCCAAACGATGATCATGATTGGGACCTGACTCAGGTCAGTCCGGTTCTTAAGAAAAGCTTAAACAATGTCTCAATGGATATGATTGCGACAGTTGGTAAAGACGGAATTCTACGTACTTTAAATGCTGAAACCCACGAGCCTCTGTATGAGACACCTGTCACCACGATCGAAAATTACGATGTGCCTGTGACAGAAGAAGGGGTGCATGCCTGCCCTGGTGTCAATGGTGGAGTCCTTTGGAGCGGTCCCGCATATTATCCAGCTGATGGATTACTTATTACGCCAGCGGTGGATTATTGTAATGTGTTTATTGCCGACTCTGACCCTCAGTTTATTCCAGGTCAGCTGTACATGGGTGGAGGAATGAAGAGAGACGAAGAAATGTCCGGTTGGCTTACCGCGATAGAGGTCGAATCGGGCGAGGTTAGATGGAAGTATCGTTCTGAGCGGCCAATGGTAGCCGGGGTTACAACAACAGCTGGCGGCCTAGTCATTAGCGGAGATCTAAATGGCAATTTGCTGTTACTCGATGCCAGCACTGGCGAGGTTTTACATTCTATTTCCGCAGGCGCAATGATTGGTGGCAGCGTGGTTAGTTATGAGGTGGACGGTAAGCAGTACATAGCGGCCGGCACTGGCACTGCTAGTGGTTTTTTCGGACCAGGGCCTAACCCGACTCGAACTAGTAGCATCATCATCTATTCTTTGCCGGATTAGAGATAAGACTGCGTTGGAAGTTGGCTGCACAAACACTGGAGGCTAACGTTAAGGTTTGGTTTTAAAATGATTCAGTCTACGCAGCGCTTCCTATCATTGAAGCTGCGCAAGAATATTGGGAACTGGAGCGGATTGCTCCTGTTCCCAATAGAGTGGAATTAGACTACTCGCTTGTCCCGCAATTGCTGAATTTCTTCTTCACTATAGCCTAACTCCGCCATGATCTGATCGGTGTGCTCGCCTAGTGTCGGTGGCCGTCTTCGGATTTCACCGGGGGTTTCTGAAAGCTCGACTGGTGTCACCATCAGCGGTGCTGGCTTATCCAAGCCGGGATATTCTGTGGGCTGGAACATGCCCAAAGCCGCGACATGAGGATCGTCGAGAACCTCCTGTGGAGACATTATCGGTCCAGCAGGGAGTCTAGCCGCTTCCATAGCGTCAAGCACCTGGGCTGATGTTCTTAAAGCGCACCATTCGGCTAGTCTTGCACTGATGACTTCACCGTTGTTACCGCGGCTAATATCGTCTTTAAACCTAGGGTCGGTTAGCCAGTGGTCTTCTCCCATCAAGTCCGCCCACCGTTTAAATAGAGGCCCGCCGACTGATTGCACTAATACCCAGCCGTCTTTGGTTTTAAAAGTATCCGCCGGACCCGATGTTTGCGCTCTGTTTAAGGTGGCTACACGATTTGGTGCGATGGCGTTTTGTTCGATCGCAGTGCCATTGGTCATCGTTAATGCTGTGGCGAACAGCGATCCCTCAACCATTTGGCCTTTACCGGTTTTCTGGCGCTGATAAAGTGCTGCCATAGTGCCGAAAGCTGACAAGCTTGCTGTACCGAAGTCGATAAAAGGTGGGTGTGCTTTAACTGGTTGATCAGGGGTTCCTGTCATGTACATTGCGCCAGACATGGCCTGGCCAAGACCGTCAAAGCCGACACGGTTAGAGTAGGGGCCACCGCGCCCGAAAGCAGAAACAGTGGTAAGGATGATGTCCTCCTTAATTGCTTTTAGGCTTTCGTAGTCCAAGCCCATGGCTTGTAGGGTGTCAGGGGGTAGATTGGCTATAACGATATCAGCCGTCGCCACCAGCTTCTTAACAATCTCTCTACCCTCGGGCTTCATGGGGTTTAAGGTCATACAAAGCTTGTTGCGGGCGAGTTGAAGGAACAGCGCACCGTCGCCTTTATCGGTGATTGGGGAAAGAAAGCGATCCTCGCTGCCGTCGATTTTCTCAATACGGATAACCTCTGCACCCATGTCCGCTAGTAGAGTTCCGCAGTACGGGCCAGCAATGTAGCGGCCGAAATCGAGAACTCTTATTCCCTCTAAAACTTTAGTCATTTAATGCTTCCAATGTGATGTAAGTCTGAAGATTCAGTCTAAATCTTACCATAAGTAACTAATTTAGCAGTCTTTTGGGGGGGGTAAAATAATTTTACACCCTGATTGAAAGTTGTGAGGTAGGTAACAATGTTTTAGCTAATCTTTTAGCATAATAAGTTCTAAAGAGAGCTTAGTAATATTCCAATTTTTCATACTAACTATTGATTAACGGTAGACGAGGAGAAGTACAGTGATAAATTCGTCAAACAAAAAGGAGCCCAGGCAGGCGCTTGTGGAGTTGCAGGCGATTCTGAGAAAACCCTACCAAGACGTTTGCAACGTTTGTAAGGGTGCTGGGTCGATAACTAGCACAAGTACTTGCCCCAAATGTAAAGGTTCAGGTCAAAGGCTGCTGCGCTTACTTTAATTGTGGCGCAGCTGCAGTACTCTCTGTCTAGACCGCCTGCAGGGCGAGGAGCACTTATGTGCGATCCCTTATCCACGGCTATCAACTGCTCTTTAGCTGATCTACAATCACACCGCTACCGTCACTTTAAGCCGCTGCGTCAACTTTGCGGCTGGGATTGTGATGGACGCGCGATTTCCCAATTCTAAGTTATCAATGCTTAAACACTCAGGAGCCATCAATGCCTGCAATTCGAATCTGCTTAATTTCTTTGCTAAGCCAAATAATACTTTGCCAGTCACCGGGTGCGGTGGCGGCTGAAAACCCCGGCTATATCGAAGACCCTTCTAGGCGAACCACAGGAATTGGAAAGTTCTACATGGGACGCGAGATTTCCTTCGTGATGGGACATCAGGCCGCAGGCTGGCTCAACCGTCCCGGCAGATTGACGGAGGAGATGCCTGATAAGGTCGTAGAAAATATGAATCTTGCCGCAGATGATGTTGTTGCCGATATTGGTGCAGGTTCAGGCTATTTCTCTTTTAGAATTGCTAAAAAGGTTCCCAATGGCAAAGTCTTGGCCGTGGATATTCAACCAGAGATGTTAGCTCTGATAGAGGATCAAAAAGCTCAGGACAAGGTTACAAATATTGAGGGGGTTAGGGGAGAGGTAGATGATCCCAATCTTCCTGCAAACTCTATCAATGCGGCAATTATGGTAGATGCCTATCACGAATTTGATCATCCGTTTGAGATGATCAACGGTATCAATGAGGCTTTAAAGCCAGGTGGTCGAATCTTTCTTTTGGAATATAGAGGAGAAGATGACTCTGTTCCCATAAGGCCGCTACATAAGATGACGCAAGAGCAGGTAGTTAAAGAAATGAGCGTGTTTGGCTTGGAATGGACAGACACCCTAGATTTTCTTCCTTGGCAGCATATGATGATATTTACTAAGCCTGAGTGATTGGTTTTTCTTGAGCTTATTATTATCTTAAATAAGGTCTTATTTTGGTTGCTGGGCCTACTTTTACACCAGCAGCCTAGGTAAGAGCCTCTCCTCGCACGGTTCTGTGCTTTTGCTAACCCCTATCTCGCTTTAAACTAAGCGCGGCGGATTTGCCATTGGTGCCACTGCAGATCAGCCAAGAAAAGGTTTCTTCAAGTCCTCCGTACTTTTAGCGAGGCAGTGTAAAACCCTATCAAGTGATGAGAATTCACTGAGAAATTAAAAGGTTGCCACTAATATTTAATTAATTTGTAACAAAAGGCGTTTTAAGACGTCTAAATCATGAAGCAACACAGAATAAGTTAATAAAAATAGAGCCAACTATGTTCGGCAGCAGAACTAGCGGCAAAGCCTTGGGGCAAGGGCGGTATGAAAAACCTAAGATATACACAGTTGATTAAACCCATGGATATGTATTTCGAGCGTCTAACTCCATCAGCCAAACGCTTAGTTCATTTTCTTGAGGGGGGCTTGGTGATGGTATTGCTGACCTCTCATATATGCTATGTCTAGAACTAAGCCAGCAACCGCACTGGTGTGCACGTTGGGTGTTTTTTGACGGCAGATAATGCAAATTAACTAGAAAGTACTGCGAACCTTAAGCGCGTAAAAAACACCTTCAGTTGTACAAAAACTTTCTAACTCTTCCGGGATGCCATTGGCAGTAGGACCTTCAAAACGAGTCCTTGATCTGCAACGTTCTCTGTCAGATGCATTGCGAGCATCTAAGCGATAAGTAACGCCATTCGATGAGCGTTTTTCGAAGAATAAGTTAAGGTTGTATTCCTCAGTATTTCGTTCGATATCGAACACATCTATCTGGTTGCGTCCTTCACCATCTTGGTCAGAATAGAAATAGCTGGCGCCATAGCTAACATTCCACTGTTGCACGTCTTGGCGAAAATTGGCGCGGCCAAACCAGCGATTGTTGTTACGAAGACGACGCTCCACATTCAAAAATGGGTCGGTAACTTCAGAGTCAGCGACACTGAACCTAAGTGTGAGCAAACCATTTGGAACGCCGACCAGGTCAAGTTTTGTACTCGCATCCAAATTGACGCCGTAGCGCTTGCCATCGCCAATATTGCCTCGAGCTGAGACAAGATTATCAGGGCCGGTGGAAACGTCGATTCTGTCGATCACGTCTTCACTTGCGCGATAGTAAAATTGAGAATTTAAAACTCCTAAGTCATTAGGCAGTCTGTATTCTAGATTTAAATCGTAATTCCAGGATTGTTCAGGCTCAATGCTTGGGTTGCCGCCTTGAATGTTTTGATCATCATCACCGTTGTCTTGAGTCACGCTGAAATCTGAAAAGCTTAGCTGTGAAACTACTTTCTCGATAGTGGCGCGTAGCTGAATCGACTGGGTAATATCAAAGCGGTAATCTATTTTAGGTCTAATAAAACTAAAGCTACGCTCGTTAGTTACATCGCCACTTTGTGTAATGGTCGAATTCTCTAAAATGAGCGTGCTTTCCAATGCCATTCTGTCATTAAACTGCCAGTTGTGAATCGCAAAATTTTCGTAGCGAACTTCCTCGATTGTCGAGAAGGCATTGTCAATTTCGCTGCGAATTAGGCCGCCAGTAAGTTCTGACGGTGCAGCTGTTGCATCGGCATCGTTAGTGCCAACGTACAGGCCGTTATTGCGGATTGTTTGGGCCGCTTCAATGCCAAGTTCAATACCTTGGCTGTCAGAAAGGTCAAACGTGTATGAGGTTCGCGCAATGCGTTCTTGGTCACGGCCGAGAGAGTCTATGAATAGTTTTTTTTCTTCGCCAGCCTCCAAAACATCAAAGCGCTCGCGAACAAAGCGGGTGTCTTTATCGTTAATGATTGCGAGAAGTCTGTATTTGCTGCCATTTTTAAATTCGTATTCGTAGTCGCCGCCAAGTTCCCAGTTTTCGCGATTCCATTGGTTGCCCTCTCGTTCAAGTCGAGTCGTAATTTCTGGGCCTGTAAAATCGGTAATAAGTCGATCAACGTCAGTCGGAGGTGATGTCTCGGCGTAGAGCGCATTAAACTGAACCACAGAATTAGGGAATTGGTATCCGATGTTCATGCTGGTTTCAAATTCGTTCTGATCGCGCACATTGTCTTCGCTGCGAGTTTCCAGCAGGTTACCGTTTGCATCGCGGCTGCTTTCACGGCCGAGCCGCTGGCGATATCGAGGCTCGGATTCGATATGGAAAAGGTAGTTAAATTCGCCAGTCTGTCCAGAATATGAAAGCTTGGCACCGGGCTGAAGTGTGCCATCCTGTAATCGATCGGTGTTTAATTCAGCAGCGATACTGGATCGGGATTTAGCATCCAAAAGCACAATATTGACGACTTGACCGCCACCTCTGACATCTATTTCTTCTGAAGTGCCGCGGATGATTTCTATAAAATCTACCTGATTTGCAGCGATACGGCTAAGTTGAGCGCGGCCCGCGTTCGATTTGCCTGTTATGCGCTGGCCATTGATGAGGACCTCGTTGGCGCCGCCCCCTAAGCCGCGGCGGTCGCTACCACCCCCGCCCAGAGCTAAGCCTATGCCGGGGATTCGATCAATCATGTCATTCACTGACACCGGTGAGAATTGAAAAAAGAACTCTGCATTATAAACAATTGTAGAGTCATCCAAAGATGTCTGGTCCTGCGCTTGGGCTAGACTTTGGCTGCACAGCGCTATTGCTATGCTCAGTAGGCCAAAATTGAAAAGCTTGCTTGGTAGGCGCCGTGCCATAAGTCACTCCGGACAATTTTTTTGGTAAAACGAGTGTGTTATCTAATAACTGTTCAAACAAATAAGAACGGCTCAGCGATTACCGTCGTTCATTTGATTTCGAGGAATTTATTCAGCTATCGACTTGGAGTAACAAATTATAGCGCTGCAAGCCCTTTGAAACTGTGACAAATTGTACGAATGTGCGGGCAAAAATGCCATAATCTGTACCTTCTAGCCTATATTTTGAGTAGGTACAAGAATATAGAAATCGACAGAATGTAGACTTTCTTTAGGCCTAGTGTGGCTTGAGCTTTTGACGGCGTTCGGTATAACTTTTCGAGCGCGGCGTTATGTGGCGGGCCTAATGACAAGTTGCGGCAGGACCTTATCGGGCTAGTAGTGTCTCTCAGGCTATAAATATGCTGATGATAAAGTTACTAATAGTCAGTGGTGAAAACCATCGTCTAGTTGGGCGCCAGGCCGTTTCGGTTTATTGTCTCGGGAAATGGTAATAGGCCATGCCAGTTTTGCGATAGGAGCGCTATTGGAGGATAATGGCGATATTTCTGATGTAATCGTTTTTGAGCGTATTGAAGCTTAAAACCTCATTAGATCCATATAATTCAGATAGATAGAGGCAAAACTATGCAACGCGAATCAATGGAAGTTGATGTGGTCATTGTGGGCGCGGGTCCTGCAGGCTTGTCAACAGCCTGCCGTCTTATGCAAATGGCAAAGGAATCTGGCAAAGAATTGTCAGTTTGTGTTCTGGAAAAAGGCTCAGAGGTGGGTGCGCATATTCTTTCTGGTGCAGTGTTTGAGCCGAGCGCGTTAAACGAGCTGTTCCCTGACTGGAAGGAGCGCGGCGCTCCCTTGAACACCGCGGTGACCGGTGACGATGTTTACTATCTGCCAGGTGCGCAATCCAAGTTTAAGTTTCCTGGCCTATTTGTGCCAAGACCGATGCATAACCACGGCAATTATATTATTTCGTTGGGCAATCTGTGTAAATGGATGGGCGAGCAGGCGGTAGAGCTAGGGGTGGAGGTATTCCCAGGCTTTGCTGCTGCTGAAATTCTTTATAACGAAGATGGCAGTGTCAAAGGTGTAGCTACCGGTGACATGGGCGTTGCCGAAAACGGCGAGCATAAGCCGTCATTTGAACCTGGTTTTGAATTTCACGCAAAATACAGCATATTTGCGGAGGGCTGCCACGGTCATTTAGGAAAGGAGTTAATTTCTAAATTTGATTTAGCTAAGGACAGCGACCCACAGCAGTACGGTATTGGTTTAAAAGAAGTTTGGGAAATACCAGCAGAGAATCACAAGGAAGGGCTAGTCGTTCATACTGCGGGCTACCCAATGGTGGGCGACAGTTACGCGGGCACAAGCGGTGGTTTCTTGTATCACGTTGAAGATAACCAAGTGTCTTTGGGCTTAATTGTCGATCTTGGTTATAAAAACCCTCATTTAAGTCCATTTGATGAATTCCAAAAATTCAAACATCACCCAGTAATCAAACAATATATTGAAGGTGGGAAACGCCTAAGTTACGGTGCTAGAGCTCTCATTAAAGGTGGTCTAAATTCTCTGCCTAAAATGCACTTCCCCGGCGGTCTGCTGGTAGGCTGTGATGCGGGCACTTTAAATGCAGCTAAGATAAAAGGCAGCCACACAGCCATGAAATCTGGCATGATTGCGGCCGAAACAATATTTGCTGAATTTGGAAAAGACACGCAAGAAAACGATTTAGCAGAATTTGCCGTGCGCTTTAAAGAGTCAGACTTGCAACAGGAGTTGCATAAAACGCGCAACTTCAGCGCGGGTGTTCACAAGTTTGGATTTTGGTTGGGCAGTGCATTAACGTTTATAGAGCAGAATATTTTATTCGGTAAAGCTCCGTTTACAATCCATGATAAATCCGTCGTCCATGAGTCATTGATGGAGGCATCGCAAAGCCCTAAAATTGACTATCCGAAGCCCGACGGCATTATCAGCTTTGATAAATTGTCTTCGGTATTTTTGTCCAATACTAATCATGCCGAAGATCAGCCTGTGCATCTGCGGCTGAAAGACCCTTCTATTCCATTAGGGATAAACTTGCCCAAGTTCGACGAGCCAGCTCAGCGCTATTGCCCGGCTGGAGTTTACGAGATAGTTGAGGAGGACGGGGAAAAGCGCTTCCAAATCAACTCTCAGAACTGCGTACATTGCAAAACGTGTGATATTAAAGACCCTTCCCAAAATATACATTGGGTAGTACCGGAAGGCGGCGGCGGGCCTAATTATCCTTCGATGTAGTTAGAGTCAATATCAGGTGCTTTTGGCTGATGAAAGCTAACAGAGGAATGACGCTGCGCCTCTATTTTTCAGCCCCTAGCGCTGGCTTTGATTTTGAGGCTTGACAAATGCAGTGCTAGTGACAGATTAACATTAATTCAAACGGCGCTTATTTTATGGTCATGAGGAATTTATTAACTACTAGGCAGCTGGCGATCCAGCCTTTAATACGCGCTTTTGTAGCTGGCTTACTGTGTTGTTTGATATTCTCATCGACCGCTCAGCAAGATCTGTTTGAAGACAGATGGTTCAAGTTACCTACCCCCAATTTTATTTTCTTCAGTCAAGTTTCAAGTCGCCAAACTCGACGGGTCGCAAATGAATTAGAAATGTGGAGACAGGTTGCCGCATTTAATATTAGCGGCGAATTAAACTTTGCTACCGCCAATGTCTCGAATATCGTCTATCTATTTAAGGATGAAAAAAGCTTTTCCTATTTTACTGACTCCGAAGAGCTAGCGCTTTTCTACCCTACTCCCCGTCATAATTTCATGGCCTTTATACCTAGTCTCAACTCCTCTCAATCAGCTGCTTTGCATCAGTATGCCCATTTTCTTGAAAAGAACTTCGCTGACCTGCGATTACCGCGTTGGTACGAAGAAGGTTTAGCTGCGTATTTGGCGCGGGTTGCTATTACGCGAGGTAAAGCTGAATTTTCTGAACTGAGTCAAAATAGTAATCAGGTGCTAGCGAAAGTGAATCACTTGCTGGCGATGGACAGACTTTTTTACCGCGATGAGGCGTTGGCTTCCCCGCGTATGATACAGATCGCAAATTTGAAGTCTGAAGCGCTTCTGTACTACTTTTTGCATGCCTATGAAGAGCCTGAGTTTACCGATAGAAGAGGTGAACTAAGGAGCTATTTGGCTTTATTGTTGGAGGGTCGCAATCCTCGGTATGCTTTTGATCAATCTTTTTCGGTGACGACAGCGCAGTTGGATGACGAATTTGAAAACTACCTGTTAACAACTTCTAATCACGCTGGCCTCGTCCGGGTTGCTGATCTCATTCAGTTGGAAAATCTAGAACCACAGCCTGTGGGTGAAATAGAGCTAGGGTTCATGATGGGCGAGTTGGCTCTTAATGCTGGAAAAGCCGAGGCGGCGGAATTGCTTTTTCAGTCAATAATTGATGCTGGATCGCCTGCGCCGCGCGCGTATTCTGGATTGGGCGACGCATTGAGATACCAGCAGTTGGAGGGACGCGACCAAGAAATCGCACGCTATTTTGAGTTGGCTCTGGAGTCAGGTCCTAATGATTTGGAGATCATGCTGGACTACGGAGAATACTGGGAGGCTGAGCTAGAAAATTGTGAAAAGAGCTACCCGTTTGGCCAACGCCAATCAATACTTGTAGCGATGAAAGCTCAATTCGAACGTGCAGTGGCAATGAGCCCCAATAGTGCTGAAGCAAATTTAGCCATGGCTGAATTTTATTTACTTGAAGGGCAGGATTGGACTCTAGGTAGAGAATATCAAAGTAAGGCATTCGACTTGTTGCCGGCTGATGGCTTTATTATGGAACAAACCATTAAATACTCGATTGCCGCTAAGAATTTTGATGAGGCACAGCGCCTGATTACAGAGTTAGCTCAGCCGCTGCATTTTTTTGGGGAGCCGGGCTTTGTGACAGATTTGCGTGAAAGTTTATTAAGAAAGCGCAGGGGGGAGAGTTACGATGCCTGCAGTGATTAGTGAGCGGGGTAATGTGGCGAGCAAAATATCTGCCCCAAACTTCAAACTTGGACTAGTGCTTATAGGTTTTTGTTGGTCGGCAATTTCTTTTGCGGCTGAGCCTTCTACTTTTGATCCTTTGTTAGAGCAATTGAGAGCGGCGCTTTTAAGCCAAGGTGTATTGGTGAGCAAGAATCTAAACGCACGCGATACGGCAGGACCCCGTCCTGACAAGCCCCGCTTAGGTGGCTTTTCTGACCTACCCATAGGGAGCTTTCCGGGAACAAATGAACTGCTCCAGTGGGAAGCAGGTTTTCAAGCTCAGCAAATTGCTGCACTAGCGATTATTGTCTGTACTGATTGTTCGAATGACTTAAGCGAGCAAAGCTTTATTTCTAACTGGCTAAAACGGCAAGCGTCCCAGCGTGTTCTGCTTAGTTATTATCGAGAAGAGTATGAGTGGATAGAGTTAGTCGCTGCGGCGGCTCTGGACGCTGGGTTTTTAGTCAAGCATTTGCAAGATGACAATGTGAGCGCTGCGGGTGAGTTTTACGCTACAGTTGGCAGGCGGCTAGGGCTGGACACTCGGAGGGCTAGAGCTTCGAAGTCAGATGTCCCAGAGATTGATTTTTTGGGTCAGCGCGCACGGCGAAATAGTGATTCGATATTTCGAGTGACGGATCGTCGGCGGGGCTTAGGCGCTGCCAACAATGAACCTGCAAACTTTCTCAATGAATCTTTGGGAGATGAATTTACACAATCTACAATTAGAGAAGTTATCGTCCCTGGTGGCGTTGCACTGGGGGAGACGGCAAAGGTCGCGTTTGAGATAAGTGCCTTGGAATTTGATGGTCAAGGTTTGCTTGTCGTGGATCAGCAAAACAAGCGTTGGCGTTTGCCAAGCCAAGATGTCGCTATCACCAAGTCACTTTTTGATTTTGTTCAGAGGTCTACTCAACTGCGTTCAGACGCTGTTGTAGACATTGATAGCGAAGGCAGAGTTAGAATTTCTTCGGCACTTCGCAACACTGACGCGGGCTATGAAATAATGCAAGCCGATACGGAGCCATTTAAATTCGTCGATAATCTGAATGTTAGCAAAAGCGTTGTTATCGATACCTTTGTTAGTTGGAAAACATTGAGTTCTGCTGACTTGTTTTTTAGTTCTGAATACGAAGTGCGATTTCTCTCGGCAGACAATATGCGAATTGCACAAACTAAAGCAGCGCTTGTTTACGCCTATGACTCAATAGATCAAGCATCACGCTATACAGAAGCTTGGGGCCCGTATGCCGGCAGGTTGAATGAAAGCTTAGACACTGTTGGTCTAGGGGATAGCCTAAAGAAAGTAGCGGAGTATTCTGGATGGGTGGCACTTTTACGGACTATTGAAGAAACAGACGTAAATTTCCTTAAGGGCCGTTACCAGTTTATGAAAATTGACTCATCCGGCAGGTCAACGCCGGCCAGGTATTAGAGGGACATGAAAGCTATTAATATTATGACCAATCTTATCGGCGGTTTATTGCTTGTTTTGGCAAGTCTTCCGACTTGTTGTTTGCGTGTTCGCAGACTTCCTCTTAAAGAACTACGCTTCATTTTGTTGCTTGTTCTTACGTCTTGTTCTGCTATAGATCTCGATACCACGTTCACTTTAGATCAGGATTTACAGAACAATATTATCAATCAATACAGCGATCAGTTTATTGAAATTGAACCGCTCTACCTTTCTGATGAAATCAAAACACTTTTGGACGATGTTATTAAACCCTACGATGGTGAGGTCGCCCGGGTCGAAAAAATTCAAGATATTTTGTATGGACAGGATTATCTTGGGATCACTTATTCTGATCAGAAGACCCACACCGCTGTAGAGGCTTTTCACGCCCGTGAGGGTAATTGTCTGTCGGTGATGAATTTGTATATCGCTATGGCGAGATACCTAGAGGTCGATGCAGATTTTCAGACTGTTGCCGTACAGCCAAATTGGGACAGGCGAGGTGACCTGCTAGTGCTGAGTCAGCATATCAACGCCACTGGTCGCTTTAATGCGCAAAAGCGCTATGTTGTCGACTTCACTCCCGAGATCGCCTTACAGCAGCTTACGTCGTCCATTGTCACTGACGTAGAGGCCCGCGCTTTGTACTTTAACAACCTCGGCGTGGAGGCGTTAATTAAAAGTGACTACGAGGGCGCTCTGAGGTACTTGAAAAACTCACTTTTTCTCGACCCTAAAAAGTCTATTGTCTGGAATAATATAGGTACCACTTATAATCGGCTCGATAATTCTGAGTACGCCGAATATGCTTACCAGCAGTCATTCGATCTGGACAACCGCAACGCCACCGCTGTCAATAATCTCGCTAAGTTTTACACCAGCAGGGGGGATCTGCGCTTAGCTCGAAAATACGAAAAAGCGATTGAGCGTTTTAACAAAAAAAATCCCTATTATCATTTCGCCATTGGCCGCTTAGCTTATGCTGATAAAAATATGTCTCAGGCTCGTCTGTCCTTTAGTCGAGCGTTGAAATTAAAGGAAGAAGAGCCGGAGTTTTATATGGCACTAGCGCAGGTTTACCTGGCCTTGGGTGACATTGAGGAGGCGCGGCGTTATGCAGAATCGGCGCAGCGGTTAGTTGCTCTTAATGATGAGATTTATGTGCCAAGTTCTCAAAAGATTCGAATCATTAACAGCAACACTATTTTACGTGATTCGAGCCCCGGGATTAGCATCGTGCTGCCTAGATAACGGCAAATCACTTTTCTGCTTTAAGGCGTTTGCTTCAAATCTTTCCAAGTTAGTCCATTTCGTTTAGTTAAGGTCTGTATCCTGCCAATAGCGAGTGCCTTTGACAGTGGCCTGTAGAGCTAAGCCGCTCTGAGTTAATTGGTATACTGTGACATTATCCAAAACTGCCTCGCCGCTGACGGCAGCTCCTAGGTCTCCAGCTTTGGCTGCAGCATCGGCTTGTCCACCGACGGACACGCCAACATCCATAAAACGGGCTAGGGCGGAGGCGTTGTGAAACACAAAAACGGCGCGAAAATCTTTAACCCCAGCACCTAGGCCAATGCCGATTTCTCCCATGCGCATATAGGTGTCTTGGCTCGACTGGTTATCCCGAACAACACCGTAGCCACCTCCGAAACTGGCAAAGATGATATTGATATTAGCATTGGCAAAAACTGCATAGCCCGTAGCGCTGTCTAGCTGCGCGCGGGTATCGGGTTTTAATTCATAAAGCTCTTTAAGTACGTCTTGGCGCATGGACTGAATGCCGTCGCGGCGCTGCGCAGGAGTGCCGCTATTAAGTCCTGTGGTGGTGCAAGAGTTAAGGAAAATCGATAGCAATACATAACCAAGTAACAATTTACTTTTAGGCATTAAAATATCCATAGTCTTAGCTCACTTGTGTTATGAAAATATAATTTTGAAACAGAGCGCTCGTGTCCTCGATTGTAGTCTTATTTTCTACATCGATTTTGATAATCAGGCCACGTTTCTTCTCTATTTCGCTAGAAACCGATGCTGGTAGTTTGTTTAATGCGAGCACTTCTTTGACCAGTGTTTCAGTAATCTGCTGGCGCAAGGTCGGTCTGAATATTTTCCCCACGGCGGTTAGCGGCATGGTGTCAATAAATTCGATTCTCTTTGGAATAGCTGCTCGTTCGGACATGGTGTCTTTACAGTGCTGAATAAGCTTTTCAGCGCTTATTTCGGACCCCTTCACCCTGACAACATACGCCATGGGGAGTTCGCCTGCATAGCTGTCTGGCAGACCTATGGCGATTGAGACTGTAACATCCGGGTGAGCGTTGAGTGGTTCTTCGATTAACTCAGGGTCAATATTGTGGCCTCCTCGAATTATTAAATCCTTGGCGCGGCCTGACAAGTATAGGAAACCATCGCTATCTAAATAGCCCAGGTCACCGGTATTGAACCACCCGTCTTCTACCCAGGCGGGTTTATTGTCTGAGTCAGTTTTATAACCCGCAAATACTTGGGGGCCTTTGACCATAATCACGCCGCTTTCTCCCAATTCGCAATCTTTGATAACCGTCGTATCATCAAGATGGACAATACGAATGTGCGAATAGGGTATGCGCATGCCGACACTGCCAGGGGGCTGGTTTGCCGGTGCCCTTGAAATTAGGGCTGTGGTTTCGGTCATGCCATAGCCGTTACTGACATCTACGCTATGCTGTTTTTCAAAATTGACTTTAAATGGTTCAGATAATGGTGCCGCACCAGAGTTAACGTTGGTTAGTGCGCTAATGTCTGATTCACCAACTGGTAGTTCAGAAAGTGCCATTAAAACGGTGGGAACAGTGGCAAAGCTGGTAATTTTAAACCTGTCGATATGCTTCCAAAAATTTTTCATTGCCTCCGGTGAGCGAAACCCAGATGGGGTCATCAAGAGAATTCTGTAGCCAACGGCAAATGCCGCAACCCCTTGGATGATGCAGCCATAGATATGGAAAAGCGGAAGGCCACAAAGTATGGACTGGCGGCCTTGGTGGGCCGTATAAACTTGCATTAGCTGGCCAAGAAAGGCCATGTTCTGATGAGTTAGCTTGGCGAGTTTAGGCCGTCCTGTGGTGCCGCCGGTATGAAAATAAGCCGCTGTTTGGTCGCCGGAAAATATTCGCTTGCTGGTGAGTTTGTCACATGGTTGATCTGCGATCGCGGTTTCGAAATCTAAGATTTCATAGTCGTTTTCATGCTCAGTAACGGCTAAGGGTTCGCATAATCCTGGGACATTTACTGCGATTACCGTTGTAATGTTCTTGTTGTCTTTGATGCCAAGGATGACCTTATCCCAGATATCAACATGCTGAGATTTCCCTAAACAGATAACGATGCTTGAATTTGCAGCCGTTATGATTTCGCCCATGTGCTCGGCTTCCAGCATAGGATTAATTGGGTTGGAAATGCCCGCAGCTTGGCTGCCCCAAATGGCAAAATGAGTTTGAGGAAGGATGGGCATTATGATGGAAACAGCCTCATCAGCTTTGAGGCCTAGCTTGGTTAGTAGATTGGCGCTGCGAGTAATTTGTTGGCTTAGCTGGGTAAAGGTGATTTGGGTAGTTGGCTCTTCAGGCAAGCCCTGCATTATGAATTCTAATGCGATGTCATCACCGAATCTAGCGGCGCTGGTAGTAATAAGATTATAACTGTCTGTGAATGGAAATTGTTCTGCTAACGGCGTTTTTTCAAATTCTTTTACCTTTGCCAAGGTTTCCATGATTGGTTCCGGTGCTGGCGTGTTAGCAAGTTTAAACATAGCGTTTTCCCATTGTCAGGTTTTACGATTGAGCGAAAATTCGACTAGCTCTTGAAGAGCTGTTTTATGCTCCGAATCGGGTAGCACTTCTAAGGCTTTTACCGCCGCTGCGGTTTTCGTGCTGGCTAATTCTTTCGTGTAGTCCAAAGCGCCACTGCTTTTAACTAAGGCTATTACTTCTTGGAGCTGTTGTGGGGCTAGAGATTCTGCTCGCAGACTCTGCTGTATCAGCTCTCGGTCAGCGGCAGTGCCGTTGGCCATTGTATAGATTAATGGCAGGGTCGATTTCCCTTCCGCGAGATCATCGCCAACGTTTTTGCCCAGCTCTTGGGCATCACCCATATAGTCTAAGGCGTCATCAATTAATTGAAATGCTAGGCCAAGTTGCAAGCCGTATTCGGCTAAAGCGTTGATTTTATTTTCGTCTGCTCCGGACAATATTGCGCCGCTCGTGGCGGCAGCCTCGAACAGTATTGCGGTCTTATTCTGAATAACTTGTAAATAAAGCTCTTCAGTAGAATTTGGATTGCTCTTGCTTATGAGTTGAAGCACTTCACCTTCGGCGATTTTATTTGTGGTGTTTGCCATGATCTCCATGATTCGCATATCACCAATATTAACCAAAACTTGAAAAGCTCTAGAGTAAATAAAGTCGCCAACGAGCACACTCGAAGGATTGTTCCACTGGGCATTTACAGTAGGTCGACCACGTCGCAGAGTGGACATGTCCACGACGTCATCGTGGAGCAATGTTGCAGTGTGGATAAACTCAATCACTGCCGCCATGTTTATGTGTTGATCGGATTTGACCCCGCATGCCTTCGCGCTTAGCAGAACGAGCATTGGCCGTAAGCGTTTGCCTCCGGCATCTACAATGTAGTGACCAATACTTTCGACCAACGCAACTTCGGAGTAGAGTTGGTCCACTATGAACTGATTTACCTTGTCGAGGTCAGCTTGGATAAGCGATCGGATTTGCTGATACATTTTTGACGCTGCTTACTGGTTAGTTGATGTTCGCGCGATAAAGCCCGGCTTAGAATTAGCCATTTAATTCGAACGTGCATGCTAGGGAGCCTATCAGACCCTGTCAAGCTAGCTGGAGTTAAGGACTATTGAGGAATTTGCGGCTGTTCCTAGCGTTATAGGCCACTCTTGATAATAATCGTGTTCTTAACCCCATTTAACTTGATAAGCGCACTTCTATCCCGTAAAATGCCCGCCCCTATAGAGATGGGTAGGTTTTGGTTCGCTCCCCAGTTTAAAAGCGGGTTTTGGAGATATTTATGTACGCGGTTATAAAGAGTGGTGGCAAACAGCACCGAGTTGAA
>JBLHTH010000036.1:0-24114 GCA_047627195.1 Pseudohongiellaceae bacterium
CGCTGGCCGAGCAATCTACAAACAAGCTATTGGCCGGGGTGGCTATGCTACCTTGCTCTAAAACGATTTCATCTATCCCAACGTCTAATACTCGGCCCATGCGGATAATATTTTTAATTCGCCTGAGCTCAGTCAACTCAAGAGAACTGATGGTTGCCCCATGAAACATTTTCGGCCAAACGCTCTTATCAATTCGTAGAAAAACACCTGCATCCTCCAAGTTTTTGAACATGCCCTCCACTGATTCAGAATTGGCTATAGCTTCCATCTGATTAGCTTGAGCACCAATGGCATCATTGAAAAACTCTTCAGTAGGCTGAGTATTCTTTCGATCGATTAGCCATGCGTCTCTGGGCATTACCCAACTTATAGAGTTAGCATCGACTCCATTTTCAAGCAGCCAAAGACAGGCATCAATTCCTGTCTTGCCGCCACCAACGATGACGTAGTTATCCGGCCGCGTAGTGATTCTCGGTAAATCATTCAGAGGCATGAAGCGAATACCCGCCGCTATTGAGAAATTGGGCGTATGCGTAGAAGGAACTGTAGTTTTTAAATAGGTAGCATCAACTGTCTTTTTATTTACCTCAACCTTGTACTGCTCCGCCGTTAATAGCGATGTGAACTCGCCGTTTCCGCTGTATTCGCACATCGGAAAATACTTAACGCGGCCAGTTGGCAAAAACTGCTGACGCATAACCTTGTCAAAATAAGCGCTGACTTGCGCTCCAGATGCCAGCTCATTCAGTCCTTTATTTAGACCCACCTTATCAAGCTTTGCGTCACTTAATTCTCGCGAACTTACGCCATAAAAGGCAGAGGGCTGGTGCAATGTGACGAAAGGGTAAGCGACATTCCAGTGCCCACCAGGTTTATGATGCTTATCCACGATGATGATATTGGCGTCAGTTTCGGTAAGCAAAGTATCGGCGAAAGCCATACCGACCGCCCCGCTGCCGACGATGAGGTAATCCGTGTTCAAATTTATAGTTGTCATTACAGGCTCCTTTCTAAGCTCTCTTAATACGGCTGAAATGGGTAATGCTTAACGGTCTATGACTCTACGAGAAAACAGAAGGTATACTTTTCAGATAATTCTCGCAATCGCCAAAACAACAATACCTAGGGATGCAATTTCAACGACTGATAGTGGGCATTGAAAATCGACGGAGAAGCAAATTTCTTGAAAAGCCAAAATATCCAATATATTCCTGCTCTAGATCATCTGCACGGCTTTGGCGCCTTGCTCGTGATTTTTTACCATGGTGTTTTTGGCATCTATCATGCTCTAACTGCCGTGCCGCCAGTCTTGGCGTAAACCGATGAAATGCTTCCGAAGGCAGATTTTTCTTGTCTGCATTTATTTACGAAGGACATTCTGGTGTTGCATTATTCAGGGTGCTCGGTGGCTTTACTCTGTTCGCCAAAAAAGCCTACACGTGGCGTTTGACATGATTTACCAGTGACAATCATGCGCTCACTGATCTATCCAAAGATTGTCAGTAAGTCAGCTTACCTACATGACCATTTTCGACAGACTAGCTCAGTTTTTAATTGGCACTTGTATTGGGGTTCACTATTCTTGATATAGCCTATGTGACTTGCATTTTTATGATTCTGCCGCTGTTTATAATGATTTCTATTTTGACCTATCTATTTATTGAAAAGCTTTTTTGAAACTAGCGGGGGTGTATCGACAACCTACGAAATAGCCACCCTTTAGTCAGCAACATTTTCTACTACCTGACCACTGTTTTCTCAGGAATAACTGGCAAGGCTTCTAAATGAAAATATAGATAATTTTGGAGTAAGCGATTGCGCGAATCAGATAAAGCAGAATGTAGACAAGCGGCGCAGTGATTCGACATCTAATCCAAGAATATTCTGCCAACCATAAAGCAATAGCCTAAGCCGCTTTTTATTAAGTAACACCTCTTACAAAACAATCCCTAACGCTGTCGAGAGTACTTGGAAACCAATACTCGCTTGCTGATCTTCCAGCCCTCGGCGGTGCGCACAAACTCATCGTGATATTCACCCATAATCGCAAAACCGCTAACGGCGGTTTCGCCTTCAGGGGCTCTGTATATGGTGGCATAACTAACACCTGTGGCATGGTCGTCATCGACTGGGACAATACGAATAGTACTCATCTCATGCCGTATAGTGGCGCCTGTTTTAAGTCCTTCGATACGCTGCTCGATATTGCTGCGTCCTACCCATGTTTGATCCAGCACAGTTAACGATGCGTTTTCAGTAAAAAGAGTAGAGAACTCCTGCGCATTGAACTGGTCCCGGTGATAAGCGTAGTCAGTGACCAGATTGCTACAGGCCCTATAAACGTCCTCAGCTGCGAAACTAGTAGTGGAAGCAGTGAAATATAGCGCAGTGATTAACAACATTTTTCTTATCATTATTTTAATCCTTGTTTATGCGTGGAAGCAGCGGTGTTTCGACAACCGCAAGCTTAGACCCTGGTCTACCTTGAAGCTAAAGTAAACATAGTCTAGTTCAGTGGGCGTTACCTTCGTATCTAAAAGCTAGATTGAAAATACAAGCGAAAAACTAGCCAGTCGTGTCGTTCTATGAAATAACTTAGAGCCGGTGGCTCCATTAATTCAGACCAACTCTAGCGGCGTTAGCCCTGATCCGATAAAGCTGGATAAGTGGCCTAGCAGGCGCTAAATTAACATTTCTCTTAGTCAAAACAATAGTTATTTTCGAACATGACTAATTCAACTGCCTCTCGACAGTAAAAGCCCAGCAAACCGCAGCTTAATAGGAATATTGCGCTATGAAAAAGAGTCTTGGAATCAAAACCTTTACCCTGCTTATCCTAAGTTTTCCATTATTAAGCCAGGCCCAGCTTGAGACTCTACCGGTGACAATCGATGATCTCATGGCTCTTGAATCCGTATCCAGCCCACAGCTTAGCCCTGATGGCGAGTGGGTAGCCTACGTCATACGCTCCCGTGACATGGAAGAAGACAAATCGAAGTCGCAAATTTTTATGGTTGCATCAGCGGGTGGAGATTCTATACCAATGACAGCCAAGGACACCTCAGCAAGTGACCCTCAGTGGAGCCCTGATGGCAAATATCTGTCATTTAAAGCCAGTAAAGGCGAAGAGGCGAAGACACAAGTCTGGACTTTAAATCGACTTGGCGGCGAAGCCGTGCAATTTACCGATGCCTTACAGGGTGTAGGCAACTACGCCTGGTCTCCTGATGGAAGCAAGCTACTTTTAACACTAACCGATCCTAAACCTGCTGACCTGACCGAAGACAAAGACGATGATGACAAAGCAACTCCTTACGTCATCGATCGCATGCAATTTAAGCGAGACTATACTGGCTACCTAGACCGTCGACGCACACATATTTACGTCGTTTCACCTGGCGCCAAGGCGCCTACTCAACTTACCTTCGATGATTTTGATGATTCCGACCCTGTCTGGAGCCCAGACGGCAAATCAATCGCCTTCGTTAGTGATCGCTCTGATGATCCCGATCTAAATTACGGTACTGACATCTTTGTCGTGAATGTGGATGACCAAGACCCAGCCCTTACTCAGATCACTTCAAACCCCGGCCGAGACTTCTCCCCGGCCTTTAGCCCTGACAGTAAAAGCATTGCCTATGTTACTTCCTCCGGCCCAGACGTTGGCGGCTCCGCACTAACTCCAACAAAATATCTTGCCGTAACTGAAATTGGTGCAGATCAGCGCCGACTCCTTACTGCCAGTCTTGATAGAAGTGTCTCCAGCCCAGAATATTCCAGTAACGGCAGGGACATCTATTTCCGTCTCGAAGACAGCGGCATGAATCACTTTGCTAAAGTTAGAGCTCGCGGCGGTGATATTGTTCGTGAAATTAGTGATAACGCAAGCGTAAGAGACTTTTCGATTAGTGGCGGCCAAACAGTTCTTGCTATGACCAACGCGAGCACCCCAACCGAGCTTTATAGCTATGCTGATGATGACTTAACACGGCTTACTTTTGTCAGCGATGAAACCCTGTCTAACGTGGCTCGCGCCGAAGTCGAGAAGCTACGTTTTGACAGCGCCGACGGTACTCCAATAGAAGCGTTCTTAGTCAAGCCTGTGGGCTATGAGGTCGGCACACGCTACCCGACAATACTTTGGTTGCATGGCGGCCCCGCATCACAATTTAATTTTGGCTATAACGATACCGCCCAGCTTTTTGCAGCCAATGGCTACGCTGTCATTATGCCTAACCCTCGTGGCTCAACTGGCTACGGAGCTGAGTTTGCCCACGGCACTGTAGCAGCATGGGGTAAAAACGATTTCGACGACGTTATGGCAGCCATCGACTATGGTATCGAGATAGGTGTGGTTGACCCTCAGCGCACAGGTGTAGGCGGTTGGTCCTATGGCGGCATTCTAACCAACTACGTAATAACCCAAACTCAGCGATTTAAAGCGGCAGTGTCGGGCGCAAGCTTGGGCCTGGTTACATCCAACTATGGCCACGATCAGTATCAGTTAATGTATGAATTAGAATTTGGTTTGCCTTGGGAAAACCCTGAACTATGGGCAGATTTATCGCCTTTTAATAAAGTCGAAAACATCACCACTCCGACATTATGGATGGGCGGCGAGCTGGACTGGAATGTCCCTATCAACAATTCCGAACAGATGTATATTGCAATGAAGCGTCTTGGGCAGGAAACTCAGTTAGTTGTTTATCCTGATGAACACCATGGTATTCGCCGCCCAAGCTTTCAAAAAGATCGCTTTGAACGTTGGATTAATTGGTACGACCGGTTTTTAAAACCTGCGCCTGCGCTTAGCAGTTCTAGCAACTAGTCCTGACTCAGAGCTTAGATGGCCTGTTGCAGCAGCAGGTTAGCTAAGCAATGTCGCTTCAGATTTTGTGCTGGCGGTGCCTTCAAGCCAGAACAAAAAAATTCGCGCCTGTTGATGCCGCCTCTATTGACCAGCATTTAGAAAGCTTTTTGTATAAACCAGTGCCGGAGCACCCTCGCTATTATTAACTGGTTTGAAGCCCATCAACGAGCTGCGCCGACCAGCTTGCGACTAAAATTTTACTTCTAGAAAATGTTAACTGAGCGCAGATGAGACTAAGTTGATGGCTTTAGATAGTCAGATATTAATTACTCATCCTTGGCTAATTTTGTCCGAGAAATTATTAGGACGTCTACTAACGTCACAAACATACCCCCCCCTCCCGGCGACTACAAAACCACGACCAACTTGACTCTTGAACGCCCGTATTCGCACCATAAAAACCACTGTAAATCTACACATGATGTCGGTGCCCCATACTAATAAAAATATACACGCGTAGGGTAGAAGATATGGTTGTGGTAGATAGCCATAGCTAAATAAGCTGGAGTTTTGTGTTTTTCTTATCTCGGATAATCGTAATCCTACCGTCTTGCTTTCGCCAGCATTCAATCAATTAGATAATAATTAAAAGGCGTATACACATGGAAAGCATTAAAACAAAAACGAAAATTAAGGCAACTGTGATCTTAGCAGGCATTCTATTGAGCAGTAGCGTATTGGCAAATCCTGTCGTAATGCGAATAGGGTTGGATTCAACAGGGCAATTGGGTGCGATGCAACAGTTTATGGAAAGAGCCGGAACGGTCGCCGCACAAGTGTCTCCAGATGGGGCCGGAGCCCCGATGCTACTGGCAAACACCTTCCACGGCACAAATTCACCCGGCGGCGCTTCAGCAGCTATCACTTTTGATAGTCTAGAGCATTGGGCTGAAGTTACCGCGAACCAGCGCACTAGCCCAAAATGGCAGGCATTAATGCAAACGTTTCCGGTAGATAGTTTTAAGGTGAATTATCAAGGCTTAAGCGAAATCGTTTGGCAATCCCCGGGAGCTACTCCTTCAACTGTGGGCAACGTACTGGTGATTTATAGTTTCAACATTGTGCAAGGCGGTGTTCAAACCCTGATGCCGTTTCTTGACAGGTTGGTCGATGTAGGCAAAAAAGAAAATATTGATGGGCAACCAACCGTGCTGGTTCCCATGGTGACCGGGGCTGGCAACAATCAACAGGCAACAGTCGTTGTCGGCTTTGACAGTGCTTCGGCCTGAGCAGACGCCGTCACAAAGCAAAATGCGAGCAGCACTTGGCAGCAAACATTTGCAACCTTCCCCGCACAAAATTACTCGCTAATTAATCAGGCCATGTCTACGGTTATGATGGCGCCATAGTAATCCTTAATAGTAGAAAAAGATCTGAGGGTTATGTTTTCACCCTCAGATCACTCACCTTGCAGGCTATTCAGCTTATTAATAACCGCTTAAATCAAGACCCCGCCTGAGCTCTTTAAAGGCAGGTCAATTGAGCTTCGGTTAAACGGACTTTGTTATCACGCTTTGAGACGAATAAGCCGCCAGCTCTGACTGGCCTTTGTCGACTATGTCCTTTGAATTCATGCCACAGCGCCTATACCGCCAGCAAACCTGACTATTTTGTACCCGCAAAGTTTAGGTGTTGGACCCATCCGCAATAGTATGATTTTGACACTGTCTTTGGCTTCTATTCCTCTAGCCCCTATCCCTACACACTATCCATAAACACTACTTCTAAACACTATTTCGAAACCCTATCGCTGACCTCTATCACAGCCCCTTCATTACCTGGCACAAACGCGTTCTCCAAACTCGGCGCCAGAGTAGGAACACAATACCTTGCTCATACTTTAATCCTATCTAACCGAAAGTCCAAAAGCCGATTAGCTCGGGCTTTAAATTATCGATCAATGTTACAATCTTTCATTCACTGATTTAACTGACCGTTTCTTGTTTCAGACTGCGATAGATCCATTGAACGGAAAAACGCGTATAATGGGCACGTATGCAAAAAATCGAAATGTAATGGCAATTCTTCACACCGAAAAGTTGAGTTGGCCTCGGAAAGTCCTTGTGCTTGCGGGAGTCGCCTTAATTGTACTTTCAGTTATACTCTCTGCTAGCACTCTATTTGGGGTGCTAGAATTGGAGTCATTTGCTGTTTTAGGCCACAGCGGGATACGAACTCTAGCAGGCATAGCCGTCGCGGGCTGCATGGTGGCTGCGATCGGATCTTTCGACGAATAATTGGAGAACTAAAATGTTCAAACAATCAGATTTTTTTATACTTTTGGCGGTGGCGATATCATTCGGTGTCTCTGGTTTCCTTTGGTTCTCAGGGCAGCATGAAGAGGGGCTTTTCACTGCAACATGGGTGCCTTCGATATTATGTTTCGCGATTTACTTCAAGTTAATGGCTATCAGGGGAGCTAACTCGTGAGCGCGATGACTCTGTTTTACATTGCCATTGGTGTTTTTGGTCTTATGATCGTGGGTTTGTATTTGTCTGTACGCGAGTTCTTGGAGGCGAGCAAAAACCCTGCCAAAACAAAAGGATCAGATCCCGCCCACAAGCGATAGAACCAATGAGGTTCATTTAAGGCACCCTAGTTCGAGCTAATAGAACTAGAGTACTTTGACGTTTAGTTAAACCATTCAGTACCCAACTTAATCTAACGCTTCAGAAGATATTTTCGTAGGCCGGCAACGGGGCAAAGCGGCTTATTTTTTTAAGATTGCAAAGACTAATCATCTCGTAGTTTGACCGGCTTTTATTCCCTCCCCCCTGATAGAAGAAAAACACCAACCTTGATTGACCGCCAGTATCATTCACAATCATTTACCTGCCTGAGCTAGTAATAGCTTAGATCTGTTTTTCACTTGAGCTGTCTTTTTTTAACCTTGTTTTTTCTTTAACCACCAAGTCTTTATCACCGGCAAAACTCACGCTGCCAATGATAAGGTCTACCGCATATATTCGGTAAGAAGATCAAACCCAAATCAGCTATATCGCAGCGTCTCACCCTCTTTCTCAATATCGAACGCGCGAATCGGCTGTATCACATAGTCCCGTGTTTCCACATTCGATACCGCAATGAAATCTGCATGTACTTTTTGATGACTGATACTTAGTCGAATGAATCCTCGATGGCGACCGTCGGACCAAACAATCTCTTCGTTATCAGCAGCGTTAGATTCATCAAAACGCTTAAGCCCCTCATCGCCAAGCACCAGGAGCGAGCGAGGAGAAGTCACGCCTGTAGCTCCCAGCTCAAGCCCCATGGCGTTGTTGTTTTCATCAAACAGCTGGTTCGCCCAAAAGCTATGGCTGTCGCCCGACAAAACCAGCAGGTCATTAGCACCAGCTGATTTTGCTATATTGTAAAAGCGCTCTCTAGCCGCTGGATAACCTTCCCACGTATCGAGGTCATCAGGCAATTCCAAATCCCCAAATCGCGTCAGACTTTTGAGTTTATCACTACCGGCCTCATCAAGACTTTTCAGTAGTTCTTCAAAAAAAGGTTTGTTTAGCTTAGGAGAAGTAGATTTAGCAATCACACTTTGATTTCCGATAAGACGCCAGCGCCGACTGGCAGTCACAGACTCTTTGAGTTCCGCGGCAAGAAAGCTTTCCATGTCTTCTGACAGCATATTGCGACTAGTGTCATTAAGCACTGATTCTCTAAATTTCTGCGCTTGTTCTACGCTCGTCAAATTAGGCAAATATTCCCCATAAGAAATCTGCTGGCTGCGGCCAGTATGACGACTTTCCAGAGTGATAAGACTGACTAGGTCGCCAAATTTGAAGTGGCGCCAGTATTCAGCTTTTGTCCCTGCAACGGACGGCTCCCTAATAGGTAACCATTCGTAATAAGCCTGCAGCGAAGCTTGCCTTCGAGCGCTCCAATCACCCTCGCTAGGGTCGTGGTTTTGTGCACCATCCATCCAGGGATTGTTAGCTGTTTCATGATCATCCCAAATCACTATTAGCGGTTGTTGCGCATGCATTGCCTGAGAGCTCGCATCTGTTTTATATTGCGCGTGTCGCTTGCGATAGTCATCCAAGGTTAGCGTTTCATGGCTAGGCACATGAACTCTGTCAATACGAGACGCTACATCTGCGCCAAAGCCATCTGCACCATGTTCGTAGATGTAATCCCCTAGATGAACAACAAGATCAACGCTCGGATCATTAGCAATGGCCTCATAGGCATTAAAGTAGCCGAACGCGTAGTTTGAGCAGGTCACGACTGCGAATACCAGATTCTCAACATGCCCTACAGGAAGCGTTTTGGTACGACCGGTTAATGACGTTTCATCGCTTACCTGAAAATCATAGAAATATTGCTGACCAGGATGGAGGTCCCTGACCACCACCTTGACAGTAAAATCTCTCGACTGCTCTGTTTGCGCGCTACCGGTGGCAACAATATTAAACATAGTTTCGTCTGTAGCAACACGCCACGTTGTGTTGAGGATTCCCTCTAAGCCACTTAACCGAGTCCAAATAACGACACTGGATATGTCAGGGTCTCCGCTGGCAACTCCGTGGGCGAAGACAGTGCTAGCGGCAGGCCTTGGCTTTGGCGTTAATCCTTGGCTTAGAGCCACAGGCAAGAGGGCCGCAGCTGATACGGCTAATAGCGCCTGCCTTCTGGTGATTTTTGTTGTCATGTGCTGTTTCCGAGTTGGTTGAGCCATGGGAGATTTGGCTCAGCTATATGCTTATAGTCATATAGCCCCCAAGCTTCCAAACCCTTTAATCTCAGGGGGATTGCGAGAGCCTGTTGTAAGGTGAGCAGTAAATAGTTCTGTCCCATGCAGATAGCTAGTCTAGTCTGACATGATAGGCTTTGATTGGGTTAAAAATATTCTGAGGATAAAGAGGTTATCGTTTAATCGTTCGGCAGCCTCTTGGCTGTTTTGTTACCCGCTACGAAGCCCTCGGCAATAAAGCCATTAACTTCGCGGGATAGTTCGCCCAGCTCTCTCACGAACTTCATAATCAGCATTGGACGAATGATTGAATTTGCCAACTTCAACACAAATACCGGCGAAATCTCAGATATATAAAGTGGTTTCAGTATACTGCCCGGCTCAATACATTTTTAATCCAAAACCAACGAACCAATAAGACCTTTTTTATGCGAGGCATCTATAAAACACTAATTGCTGCAATATGCTTTTGCCTAGCCTCTGGTTTTTCAAATGCTGCGAGCTATGAAGAACACGCTTTAAAAGCGGCTTTTCTCTACAATTTCGCCGATTTCATAAACTGGCCTATATCAGTCAATAACGAAGCATCAGCTAAAATAAATTACTGCGTTCTTAAAGATGGACTGATTCAGGCCTCGCTGGAGTCGCTCATCAATAGTGACTTAAACCCCAAAATAGAAAGAAATTTTCAGTTACTGACGGATTTGAATAAAATAAACACCTGTAACTTAATTTACATAGATGCCTCGGACCTAACAGCGAATCCTAATTTACTGACAGTAACATCAGGACTTCCGATTCTCACAGCGAGTGATCAGGAAGGGTTTCTTGAACGAGGGGGAATGATCGAACTAGCGAGACTAGAAAGTCGAGTTAAGGTTCGACTCAATATAGACATACTCAACGAATATGCGTTTCGCGTAAGCTCACAGCTTATGAGACTCGCCAGCCTCTATTCTTTAAATAGCTCTTCCGTGGCAGCGGAATGACGGGGTATCTTTCATTTCGACAGTTCAGCATTAAACGCAAAATCCTTGTCCTATTTGCGGCAACCAGTGCTCTGCTCCTAATCGCTGTCATTATTACCGAATTTTATTCCAAGCGAAGCTCGATGATTAAATCCAGCGCCGTGCTGGTTGAAGTCATTGCTATCAATAGTGTTGCGCCAATGGCATTTAGCGATCCCAAAGCAGCTAATGAAATATTATCTGCACTATCCGCCAATCCAAATGTCATCTCGGCACAAATATACACCACCGATATGGAGCTTTTTGCCGAGTATACACATGCAGAAAACCCCCTCATAGGGGAAGCACTTGAATCCTCTAAATTTCCAGATTCGGCAATCGTGTCTCAATCATTACAAGCGAGTTCGGCCATTTCCAAGTTTGAAAACGGCGCTTTAAATGCGGCAGGATCGATTTCTATCAACAACCGGACCCTCGGCGTTCTTTTTATCAAATTCGACCTACAAGAACTCCAAGAAAGTGTGCTTCAAGGCGTCTTTATCGCCGCTATGTTTTTACTTATAACGTTCCTGCTCTCGTATGTTCTTACTAATTATCTACAAGCTTATATAACTAAACCGATACACACATTGGTGGAAGTTATGAATTCCGTATCTGCTCATGGCGACTATTCTCTTCGTGCCGGAACTTTTTTGGGTGATGAGCTAGAAGAGTTGGGAAAAGGCTTCAACAGTATGTTGAATCAAATTCAACTTCGAGATCAAAAACTCGATACCCTTGTCATAGACCTTAAATCAGCAAAGGCCGAGTCTGAGGCCGCCACCATAGCAAAGTCCCATTTTCTTGCTAACATGAGCCACGAGATTCGCACACCAATGAACGGTGTAATTGGCTTAGCTCAATTACTGTCCAAATCTGATTTGAATGAGCAACAACGGACCCACTGCGAAACCCTAGAATTTTCAGCAAATTCCTTGTTAACAATCATCAACGACATTCTCGATTTTTCAAAGATAGAGTCTGGGGAACTAACAGTAGCTCAAGAAAACGTTGTTTTGCCGGCAGCTATTTCACAGGTCAAAGACTTACTGAAATCTGTGGCTCAAGCGAAAAATATTTCACTAGAAGTTTATATTGATGGATCCGTTCCAACTAATATTATTAGTGATTCAGGCAGAATTCGACAAATTCTGATTAACCTAATTGGTAATGCCATAAAATTTACTGAAAAAGGCTCTGTGATCCTGAAAGTTACTCAGATTAAAACTGGACTCAATTCTAGCGCTATAAATTTCGAGGTCGCCGATACCGGTATAGGAATATCAAAGCAGGCACAGGAAATAGTATTTGATAACTTTTCACAAGGCGACAATTCTACGAGTCGCAAGTTCGGCGGCACCGGGCTCGGGCTTTCAATCTCGAAAAAGTTAGTCTCAATTATGAACGGAGAAATCGGGGTAAAAAGTGAACTTGGAAAAGGCTCAGTATTTTGGTTTCGTATTCCGTTGATCGGTAAGAGGTCGGCCAAGTCACACGCACCGCAAAACCAAGTAAACAGGCTTGGCCCAGGTATACTTGGTCCCGATAGCACAAGCTTGAGGCAGATAGCTTCGAATATTTTGGTGGCAGAGGACAACAAAGTTAATCAGTTGGTAATCAAAGGAATGATGAAAAAATTCGGCTGTACTCCCAACTTCGCCCAAAATGGGCAAGAGGCTGTAGAACGATTCAACGATTCTCGACCAGACATGATCCTAATGGATATTCAAATGCCTGGCATGGACGGAATTGAAGCGACATCGAGAATCAGAGAGCTGGAACAACAGACTGCCGGCACAGCTCGAATTCCAATTATAGCGCTGACTGCTAACGCGATGGACGGTGACCGCGAACGCTATCTAAAAGCAGGTATGGATGACTATTTACGCAAGCCAGTAAAGCTAAATGAGATTGAATTCATGTTAGCTAAGTGGCTAAACCAATAAGAAAGACCCTAAATGAGAATAATAGAATGGCCTTCAATTTTTTGAGATTAAAAATGTCAGCAAACGACAAAACTCTATTCGCAATTTTGATGTCGAGTTTATGTCAAATGAGCCTAGCACAGGACGGACCAGCTGACCTGCTGGATCTGAGCCTGGAAGATCTCTTCTCCGCTGAAATTGGAGAGATCGAGACATCAAACAAACTACCAAAGGATGCAAAGCGCTGGCGCTTTCAAGTTAAATACCAGCGATCTGAATTCGACGGGATTAACATTGGTAGCAAAAAAATGTCTCCAGCTGACATCTTGTTTCAACCTGGTCTGGAACCTCGTTCCAATGAGAATTACCCTGTGGTTCCGGCGCAAATCCATCAGACCGCAGAATCCTATGCTCTAGGTTACCAAGTCAATAAACAGTTGGCGCTACAGCTGGTGGTCCCGTTTATCCATCAAAGTACAGATCATTTCAGCATAGTTCCCGGATACGAAAGATTCATTATTGAGTCCGACGGCATAGGGGATGTAGTGATACTAGGAAGTTACAATCTCCAGAACTTAATTTCTGATAATTGGCAGCTCAGCTTTGGAGTCAGCTTACCGGTGGGCTCTATTGACGAGGAAGGCGACACGCCGAGATCACCAGGCAATCAGCAGCTTCCCTTTTCAATGCAAATCGGGTCTGGCACATATGACTTGCCTATCGGCCTTTCTTACAGTGATAGCGGCAATACTTACAGCTGGGGGGCCAACCTTACAGGGAAAATTCGATTGGGAAAAAATGATAGAGACTATACCCTCGGCAATCGTATCGCCGCAAGTTCATGGCTGCAGCTGAATACAATGACCTGGATAAAGCCATCGTTAAAAGTGTCCTATAGCTATATTCAAGAAATTGACGGGATAGACCCCGAGCTATTAATCCCGACACCTTTCCCTTTTCCTGCCCCTGTAACAGACCCATCTCTGTATGGCGGCAGGCAGGTCGACATCGCTCTCGGACTTCGTATACCTATATCCTCACGACAGCAAATCGACATTGAAATAGGTAAACCGTTATACCAATCTCTTAATGGGCCGCAGGTTCGGGAAAAATATCGACTCAGTGCTTCTATGAATTTCAGATTATAAAAAATCAAGCCATATAAATCGAGACAGCTATAAATGGGGTCAGATTAAAACTAATTCTGTCGTTTTTGCCTGGCCCCATTTATTATTTATTACATTGCGTTCCTCTCACTTAAAGCAATTTACAGTGAAAACTAGACCTGCAATATCCACACTGTTACTACTCTTCGTTTATGGCATTTCATCACACGCTATTGCTCAGCGATCCCTGGAAAAGGTACTAAGCGAACCAGCAGTTTTAAGAGATCTAGCTGATATAGAGTCATCCGAAAACAACTAGGCAGAGCAGCTTGTTGAAATCGGCGGTATTGTTTCCCCGTCTAGACAAGAGTTAGAGCGCGCCAAGCTGTCGCAGCGCTTATGCAGGGGATTGGACTGCAAAATATTGAAGTTACCAGCAGCCCCAATAACATTGGCCTTTTACCTGGCTCCTCTGGAAAGACAATTGTTTTTGTAGCGACTCTGGATAACCTTGCTACCGTCGCCAAGTTTCAATGAGCCGCGGTAAGCCTTTCCACTGTCGTCGGCGCTTGGTCAGTGGGTTGTCTGACTCGGTGTTGCTGCCCCTCCTTCGCTAAATATTTGCTCAACATCTATGACGTCAAAATTATAGCTAGCATTGCAAAACTCACAGATGACAGAAACGGCCCCTTCTTTCTCAACTATGTCATCGGCCTCAGCTTTGCCTAGAGTAAGCAACATCGCAGCAGTGCGTTCACGAGAGCAGCTACAAGAAAATCCGATGTCACGAGAATCGAAAAGCCTAACCGCCTCTTCATGGAAAAGCTTATGTAAAAGATCTGCTAGAGAATTCGTTTTTAACTCATCCTCAGTGACCGTAGAAGCCAAATGTATTACTCGATTCCAAGCATCATCATCTTTTGTTCTACCCGGAATTTTTTGAATTAGCATGCCGCTCGCATTTTGCCCATCACAGGCTAACCAGAACTGGGTAGCCAGCTGCTCGGATGTATCGAAATAATGCTCAAGCGCGTCTGAAAAATTGCTCCCGCAAAGCGGGGCTATTCCTTGATAAGGCTCAGCACCAATAGTCTTTATGGTGATGACTAGGTGATCGCTACCAAAAATTTCCTGAAGATCCATGGGCTCCTCAATCTGACTGCTTTGGCGAGCTATGCCTCGGACCTTTTGCTTTGAGTTAGCTTCCACAACCAGCAGCCCTAATGGCCCAGTCCCGCGAATCTGAAGTGTAACGCTCCCTTCGATTTTGAGCGTGTCCGCAAGAAGCGTGACCGCGGCAACCGCTTCCCCTAATAAGGTTAATCCCCTTCCCTCTAACCCGGCCTGCTGGGCAATTTCTTGCCAGGATTTATCCAATGTGACGTACTGTCCGCGTATAGGGTGGTCTTCGAAAAGAAAACGGTGGCTTTGGTCGGGCTTTTTCATGAACATCTCAGGGCAGCAATTGAATAAAGGCTCACCTACGCATCGATATAATGGAAGAAGGAGAGGAGAAACAGGCGTAGGATAATATTCCATTGAAGCGTACAAATGAACCTTCTAATTAGGTCTACTGTCGAAATTTCCCTACAAACCCCGTCGCTTAAGCTATTGGGCTAAAGAATTCATTCCCTCGAAAATCTGATTTGCGATGTGCACAATGACCAATGACCAGTGTTCCCGACATTTTGGTCGGATCGAGTAAAGCCGGGAGTTCCTGCATTGACAGAATTGGTGAATACTCTGAACCGTGAATTCCCGCAGTGAGAGACAAGACAGGGCCTTCTTGATAGCCATGTAATATGGCGACCTGGATGAAGCTCCCTTTATCACCATTAGCCGGATTAATAGTAATTTCACTTTGTACCATCTCGCCAGGCCGAACAACCAGTTCCGCGAACTCAAAAGGCGCCACCTCGCTACTAGGACCAACCTATACGTTAGCCGTATTACTAGCCAAAATGAGCAAGCCAATGATAACTATAAATAAACTACGGTTTACAAAGCTTTCAAACCACACAGGCAAACATCTTAGTAATTTCATTTTTATCGATTCAGTGTTTTACACACTTAATTGATGTAAGCGAATTGGCAGACGGTGTAGTTCCTTATCGTGAGCCTAGACCTGCTGATTGTGAAAAATCCGGTATAGTTATCTGCGACAGTCGCTCGCTACTAAATGGCACTTCTCTAAACAACACTGGGTAATAAGCCTTGCGGATTTGCTCATGGTAGTTTCTCACTTGGTCCTCAAACTCGAGTCCAGCATTCAGATTAGTCTCTGCTAAGGTTTCAAGTCGACGCTGAATAGCGACTGCAGGTGACAAAAAGGCAAACTGAGCAGTAAGTTTATCGCGCACTAACATCGTTGCTCGGTATTCCTGTGCCAAGTCTGCAGCAGTCTCGTCACCGACCTGATGGAATGCGTAGTACCATTTCCAATGAAACTCATCGGTCAACGGATCAGAGTCAGCCCACTCTGGATGAGAGTTATAGAATGCATTCATAGTCTCTGATTTAGGCAAATCCCAAGCATCGTTTACAGATTCTCTCTGCACCAAAGCAACCTCAGCTCCTTTTACCCCGGTAACAGAACCTTCTATATAGACTTTACCTGCAATTGGAATTGCAAGCGTAAACATCACCCAAGCGCCAATGCTGATTGCTGCGATGGTTTCAGAGCGAAAAGTTGGCCTGGTGGCGATAGCAAGTATTAGTGCCGTCCACAGAATCGCTTGTAATATAACCGCAAAACTAACGCTTACGAGCGTGCTAAAAGATGTATTTTCTATCGCCATTCCAATCCAAAGAGGCAATAGAACGGCAATCACGACTCCAAAAAATCTGAACAGAATTCGCGGCAGCCAAAGTGATCGCCAGCTCTGTGAGATAACAGAGAGTAAATTCAATCTCCCGCTTTCTCGCTCAGAAGCGAGCAAATCATAGAAAACAAAGATAATAACTAAAGGCAGCAGATAGGCTGCAACAAACGAAAAATCAAACCTTCCTGCCAGTGCTAACTCTGGGTTAACGCTGTCAGTTTCATAAATTTGCCCTTCGATCGCCAGAGCGCGAATACGCATCAAAGTAGGGTTTAAATCTCGCTGACCAATAGCAGCAAAGGCAAGATTTGACGGCGGGTTCCATACCGCATGAAACGCATCATAGGCAGCCCCGCCATAATCATAAGCCTGAGTGCGCTTGTAAGCTCGCTCCTCGGTATCGAGTTGGATGAGTTCTGCAATTTGCTGCCGCTCAGCCGCAACATAACTGAGTCCCAAACTCACGCTAACACCGGACATGGCCAGCAAAAAAAACATTACTCCAAGGATGGCTTTGCTCTTCAGAAGAAAGTTGAATTCTTGCTGAATTCTAAATTTTACATTCATGAGTGTAACCGCCGACTCGAAACTAGTAGTAAAAAGAACGCTGCAAGTAGCCAAAGCCCCATAGTGAATCCAGATAGAGATGCCGCTTGCCAACGTAGATCATGATCCAGTGGCTGTAATTCGAAAACCGGCATTTCTGTCCAATGAGAAGAATCAACTCGAGTGCGTTGGCCCGACTCATCATCATTATTACGCGCTAAATCTTCGGCAAGAGTCATTTCAGACATCTGCAAGCGGTTGAAGGTTTGAACCATGTTGTAACGATAGTTCTCGGCCGCACGCAAAAAGTGGTGATGATCTTGTAAAGCTGTTCCTGCCAGAGCCATCGAATAAGACCTAATGGCGACGACGGGTGATAACAGGGAAAAAGTATCAGCAATGCTTTTTTGCTGGAGTTCTAGCTCCATTCGCTCTTCTGCAAACTGTTTCAAAATCTCTGTATCAGCCTCTTCTCCCCGAAGTGCAACGAGCCCGCGATAATTGAACGGCAAGTCTTCAATGTTCTCCACATCATACTCAGCCAGAGTGACCGATCTAAGATCAGCAAAAGCCATGTCCTCGATTTCATGGCTATCGCCACCGGTGCGCATGGTCTGCGCCACACGCAACGTCGTTTCAACTTGAGAGGGAGAAGCTATCGACCTACCTGCAACCTCACTGGCAACCCTGGGCATTAAGACCGCAGCAATTATCCAGAGGCACAGCAGGCATGAGAGTGACTGCGTTGATGTCCGCGACAGCGCAGAGACACTGATAATTAATAGCACCCAAATGCTGAGGTAGATCAAGTAACCAAACGCCATACTATAAAACGATTGTCGGAATCCGAAAATTTGATCACCGCTAGCACTAAAACCAAGGAGTAAAAGGGGTAATAGCGCGAGCAAAGCAAGCGCCCACAGTGCCAACGACTTGCCAAGTAATAAACTGCTATTGCTGACCCCCTGTCCAATTAATTGGTAGAGTGTCTTGTTTTCTTTTTCTCGTGTCACACTGGCAAAGCCGCATATTATTAACAAAAGCGGCGCTAATACCTGCAAGGCGAATGCTGGCGAAAAACTCCCGAATCGCGCAAGCAGTCCAGTTTCCTTTGCCGCAGCAAACGTGGCACTGTTTTGCCTATGTCCTTCAAGAAACATAGAAGTACCGACCATAGAGTCAATGCCCGCATCAATCACTGCCAACGGTGAGGCGGTCCGATAAACATAATGACCATAGTGGACCATGCGATGAGGATGACGATCGGGTTGTGCCTGAAAAATTGCATCCGCTTCTGATTGTTGCGCCAAACGCTCTTCGGTTCTGCGAGAGGCTTCGGTATTAGACACCAATGCAGCACAGATTGAGATCAACAACAGTGTCACCAACACAGACCATGCAATCTTGGATCTGCGCCAGTAACGCACTTCATCGCCTGCTATAAGAGCAATTGCATTCATCATGCCACCTGCTGCTGTAAAAAAAAGTCACGAACCGCCGTGATCTCAATGGCTCCATCATCATCAGCCTCGAACACTTCAACGAGTTGACCTGCACGAAGGATACCGATCCGATTAGCTACTTGGCAGGCACCGTATAGATCATGAGTCACCATTAAAATGGCGACTCCTTTATCGGCAAGTCGTTCAATAATACCGTGAAAATCTTCCACCGCCGCGGGGTCGAGTCCAGAAGTAGGCTCATCTAGCAGCAACACCGGAGTCTCTCTAAGCAGAGCCAACGCTATCGCCACCTTTTGACGCATGCCTTTTGAGTAAGACTTCAAAGGCTGCGCCCTGCTTTCCAGCGGCAGACTCACAGCATCAAGTGCGTCACACAGCGCCTCCTGTTTAGGGCGCACCTGACTTAAAGAAAGGAAATAGGTCAGGTTCTCCCATGCATTAAGATGATCGTACAAGGCAGTGTTTTCAGGCAGATACGCAATTTGATTTCTGACTTTAGCAGGCTCCGCGGCCGCCGACTGACCCAAAACCTCAGCGACACCCCCATTGGGCTTTAACAAGCCCATGAAGGTAAGTAACGTTGTGGATTTACCCGCGCCATTACCGCCAAGCAAAGCGAAAACCTCGCCTTTTTTTACCTCAAAAGACATACTCGATAGTACTTTTTTGCCGCCGCGAATGACTTCTAGTTCACTCGCCATAAGAGCACAATTAGCCATTAGACCCTTCTCCTTAGGTTCTTACAAAGTGAATTAAAATTCATAAGATGCACTGACCCGCCATCTGCTCGGCGCACCCGGCTCAACCCAAACATCTGCAAACGAGTTAGTGTAAAACTCCTCGTCGAACACATTGTCTATATCAACTCGCAGTGATAGCCCGTCCGAGAACTCTACTTGACCAAACAAGCGCGTGGTGGTGTAGCTCGGCAATGTAAAATCAAACCCTGTCCAACCAAGCCTCTCATCGGTGTAGAGCACACCCCCACCTAGTTGCACCGGCAACCCTCCCAGCACGAAGCCTTTGCTGACTTGGAAATTCAGCTGGTTTTCTGGCGAGTTGATCAATGGATCACCTTCATTAATAAGAGCGCCGAAATCGGCGTCTGGATTACTGTTGGTAAATTCTGCATTCGTATAGGCGTATGAGAACCATAGGTTAACGCCATTCTCAGTTTCAATATTGGCATCAAACTCAAGCCCTCGACTTCGAGCCTCGCCAGCCGATCGAGAGAAAAACCCTGCCGCTACCGCTTCAGGACGATCGTCATTCACTAAAATATTACTTTGATCCACTTGAAACGCAGTCACCGTAACTGTGCCGTTCAAGCCGTCATAGAAGTTGCCGACATCCCATTTGAATCCGGCTTCTGCTGACTCAGTCAGATTTGGATCAAACTGAGTCCCTCTAAAATTTGAACCTGTCTGTTGGCGGAAACCTTCACCGTATGATGCATAAATGCTGAAACCATCATTCACACTGTAAACTGCGCCTGCTTGTGGTGAGACTCGAGTATCTGATGACGTAACAGTTGTCACAGGATTAGCTCTAAGGTTAGTTAGGTCCTGTTTAAAATCATCCCAACGCAGGCCTAAGCGAATTTGCAATCGGTCTGTGACATCGATCTGATCTTGAATATAAACACCCGTACCACTTAACTCCTCTGACCGATCAGTGTTTGGTCCGGGAATCGGTGTTGGATACTGTCCATAGATTGGGTTATTCACATCAAGGAAGAGATATGCAACTGGGTCTAGGGTGCTTATATCCCCTCCAGCACCAAAGAAGCCTGGCCGAAAGCGCTGGATAAAAAGGTCATTATCAAACTGATCATGGTCTGCTCCAAACATTAACCTATGACGGAGCGAGCCCGTTTCGAACTCACCTGCAATTTCAGCTCGAAGAACGAGATACTCTGACTCAAAATCCCGATAGCGGAAGAAACGAGACAGTGTTTGGCCATCGGTAAAATAACTCTGGCGTCCCCCGAAATTTGTCTCAGATGCGTTGCCCTCGAAAGTGGTATCGCGATAGCCAAGGCCTGCGAGCAAGCTCCAGTTCTCTGAGAAATTATGTTGGAGCTCTAGCTGATGACCTAGTACATCGGTCTCAATAGGTCCGTCTCCAGGCTCACCTACAAATGTCTCACGTGGCGTGAAGCCGAAGTCTTCTGAAAACGCGACGCCGCGGTCAAACGGTATTTCTTGGCGGGTAAGTTCTAACTCATAAGTAATACTGGTATCGGTGGAAATGTCCCAAGTGGCAGATGGGTAAAAGCCAAAGCGCTCAGTTTCCACCGTTTCTCGAAAGCTTTCAGCATCCTCGATGAATCCAACCAAGCGAATACCCAGCTGGTCATTGGCACCAAAAGTAGTTTGCACGTCGCCTTCTACGCGGCGCTGATCCCAGCGGCCAACCGTAGCGCGCACCTCTCCTCCACTGCGAAATTGTGGTCGCTTGGTAGTGAGGTTAATCGTACCACCTGGTTCGCCGCGACCGAACAATGCCGATCGTGGGCCTTTAAGTATCTCGACTGACTCGATACCAACGATATCTCTTGGACCACCGAAACCCCGACCAGCGTTGAATCCATTGACAAGAAACCCACTGGGTAGGTTTATATCACCAGAGAAACCTCGAATTGAAAAGCTATTCCAAAGGCCGCCGAAATTGTTCTGGCGGGCCACCGATGCAGACAAATCCAGTGCATCATTCAGGTTCAATGCCCCTACCTCGCGAAGAAGCTCACCATCAATAAGTTGCACCGCAGTAGGATTTTCCAACTCGCTAAAATTACCTTGATAGGCTCTGCGCTTGCCGGATACGAAAATTGATTCGATATCATCTCCCGCCGATACTTCCTGAGCATTTGCGATTGGCCCCGCCAACCCCGTCATCACTATCGCTGCGGCAAGCAGCCCTCTAGTCGGTAAATCTTTAGCTCGGTTTTTCGGTGTAAAATGACATCCCAAATGCGCAGTGGCTTTCTGGTTAGTAATTGATAATTTTATTTTTTCTGCTCGCACAGATGAAAAGGCATTGCTTACAAAACGCAAGCTTAAAGGTCTAAGTTTCATTGCTACTCTCGCTAGATTTTCAAATTGTAGTCGCTCTCACCGACAGGCAAAAAGCGCATATAACTATTCAATAAAACAGGCATCCTTCGAATACGGTATTCGAAAAATCTGTTCTATTTCACAGTGGATGAGTCTTACGAAATAACGAGAGGTGGTCCGCGAGAACGGGTATTGGAAGGAGTTATCGATATAATCGAAACCGGATTTGAGAATACTTCGATGCCACACCGAACAACGCTAGGCAAGCTAGGTGTGGTGGGCAAAGCATCTAAGTTTTTATTTTGCTCGATACAAACAGAACAATCCACTTGATGAAAGGAATCATCAGCATGGCTGTGCTGCAGAACAATTGCTTGTGCTGCGAGCAATGCAAACGCGAGGAAAAGGCTCGTTGTAAAACGAGAACTTTTCCTGCTAGGCACCAACTGAATATTTTGACTATCAAACATCATACAAATTTTACGAGGAAAGAATAAATAATGTAACTATGTATCGAACCCAACTAGGGTCGCGGTTAAATACCGTAGTGTCAAGTAAAATCAAGCGGGCAATCTATTCAAGAGCGTGATGCAAGTGAAAGATTCGAAATCAAAAGGGTTAGGGGCAGATAATCAAAAGTCGCTGAACTTTCAAGACTTCAAAACTGCAAACGAGCCCCTTCACTGAGGACCGTGCTACAAAACACCATCGCAACAACTTACTACTTGAATTACTTTCACATCACAGAGGCTATTGCCTTATTTTTATCAAAGGCGCGGAATCAGCTCTCTAAAAACAATTCATTGAAGGGGGGGGGCGGACACAAAAAATGGCATTGTGGAAACCAGATTTCACTCTCCTATAGATGTAACCATCGCGATTCAGACAAAGTCTTGAGTGAATTCATAAGACAGCTGCGGCGACGCCGTAAACATCCAATGCATCTGTTATTCACCTATTCACCTATACTAAGTCGGTTAACCTAGATAGCGTGATTTTTGTCTTGCTATCAACCTGGAGTCGTCTTTTAGTTTCCAAGCAGCGTTCTTATACTTGTAAATAGACAGCCGATTCCATCTCATGAAGTAAATCAAGATGATTTAGATTAAAATAACTCAATCGTTGCAAATAGCTTTTAAGAATCACGGGGGGATTAAATCTGTGAACATACTCGAAAAGATTGGCGAAAGCCGTAAATTCTGGCTCGCTGGCATCATCTATCTAACCTCGATGGAAGCCATCGCGCTGTACTATCAGTACGGCCCAGGACAGTGGTTTCCATGTGCTCTTTGCGTCCAAGTTCGAGCTTGGGTACTGGCTGCCCTTTTCTTCTCAATCTTAGGTTTAGTGCTGGTGAAACATTTTTGGCTACGCTGGATGTCTCTCAATCTTACCATCCTCATGATGGCTGGAGCGCTTTACACCAGTTATTACGCCTTTGGTGTGGAGCAAGGAACCGTAGTCTCTACTTGTTCTATGGGAGCTGGATTTCCAACATTCATGCCGCTTGACCTGTGGCTACCATTTTTCTTTGAAGCTCAAGGAATGTGCGGTCAGTCTCCCACCATGCCATTAGGCCTTTCGATGGTCGAAGCTCTGTTGATCACGATCTCTATGCCACTGATAATGCTAATAGCAGTTTGGGTGGCTCATATCCGGAAGATGGTGGCCGGCGAGGTTTGATTGATTACAGTGCTGCCCTGGCGCTTCTGCTTTTTAACAGGTCCGTCGTCATACTGAGCATAAAGCATCTTTGGTCGGTCATTGCATTTGAACCCGGCAAGACAGATAGATGAAAATTTAGAACTGACCGGATAGCGCTAACGTAATAAACATGCCCCGGTCACGGTTCACCACCTCGGTTCCCGCAAAAGCGCCTGCTCTCGTCGGGCGGAAAAATTTCCTTTCTTAATAAAAAATTCGAGCTCCTAAATTACGTACAGATAAGTTGCTCCGAATACCAGCGAAACGCGTGGTCTCTATATACCCACGTCATTGACCTCTATCGCGGATGAAGATTCTTCATAAGCAAAAAAGAAGGTATTTTTCCGCAGCAGCACGATAGGAGAAACCTCAGCTTAATTGCTTGCTCACCAGATCTAGTCGAAATCCAGCTAGAATAGTGGGTGTATTAAGACCGGAGACCGTACGGGCGCGCCCGGCCTTTAATCAGTACATAGGCTCAGCGCAGGCTCAAGTAAAGACGTCGGCGCAAGCGCTGGGTTGACCACGCATTTAAGCAACCCTTCTTCAATATCATCAAAGATATCGGGGCGGTTGCTGATGACTTCTACACGACTATCAAGCAGGCTTTCAGAACTGGCTTGCAAGTTCATTTTAGTAACAGTGCTGTCTGCTTTGTTGAAACCAATCGTTCCATTTGTAGTGATGAACACGCCTTTCAAGCGGTCAGCCTCAATGCCATGAATCAAACTATGTAGCTTATCGGCGTCAAATAGCCATTTTGCGTTAAATACCCAGCCTCTGCTAAAGAATCCTTCACCAGAATTGTCTGCACTGACAAAGCCATCTGCCGGAGCCTTAATACAGCTAACCGAAGCGAGAGAACCCTCAGCGCTGATTTTATTCTGATAATTTTCTTTGTTCTCCTTA
>JBLHTH010000037.1:0-23115 GCA_047627195.1 Pseudohongiellaceae bacterium
CGAGTCCTTATTAATTTTTATTTGTTTATTTACTTTCCCGCTTACTTAAACGCTAAGCACATCAATCAGACCACGCGATATTGATTACTCTACACAAGGACTTGTTCGAAAAACTGCACCAAATTTTAGATTATTGCCAATCTGCTTTCAGGGTTTTTGCCACTGGCATTCGTGCCCGCCGCACAGTGTGAATTAGGCGAGCACAAATAAGCAATAGTTCACAGCTGAGCTAGCATGGCCTCAGAGGAACTAACCTTTATTTCGCCTGGCGCTTCAACGCCCAAGTAAGTCACCGTTCCGTCTTCGACAATCATCCCAAACCTTTGCGCACGCAAACCCATACCAAAGCCAGAGGCATCAAGTTCTAAACCCAACGCCTTTGTAAAATCCGCGTTTCCATCAGCCAGCATCAAAATTTCTTCTGCATTCTGGGCGCTTCCCCATGCTCCCATCACAAAGGCATCGTTCACCGACATGCAGGCAACAGTGTCTGCGCCTTTAGCCTTGATTGCATCAGCATCGACTACAAAACCAGGTAAATGGGTCATCGAGCAGCCTGGAGTAAAAGCACCAGGTACCGCAAAAAAGACGACTTTTTTGCCAGAAAAAACTTCTTCACTGCTCATTGGCTTAGGGCCCTCTCCTGTCATTACAGAAAAGCCTACCGCTGGTACCTTATCGCCCACTTTAATCGTCATTTCACTTACTCCTAAGATTAAAACTATAAAAATTTAAAAGCCCCAGTGTACCAAATTCACATTCACAATCTACCTAACTAATCCAAGGAATGCCCACGTAGATCCCCAAAACCTACCTAAACTCAACAATGCTCTGGTTTAAGTTGATTTCAGCTTTACCCATGGGTTGTGCTGGGGTTGAATAGGGGAATAGCGAGTTTCTGTAAAAGTGACAATCATGGATACATTTTTTTTTATCACATCTAAATTACTTTGGGCATTTGTCTCACCCGATAACCTCCTTGTAATGTTGGGAGTAGGCGCTTGGTTTGCGTCTGTAATAGGCAGGGTAGGATTATCCAGACGCTTGGGTTCAGTGCTTGCTTTTAGCCTAATCATGATTGGATTCTTACCTCTAGGCGAATGGCTGATAGCCCCTTTAGAAAACCGGTTTCCTGCTAACGTAGCTTTGCCTGCCACCAGCCAAGGCGTGATTGTCCTGGGAGGAGCTACTTCGCCAGCTTTGTCCAATGCATGGGGGCAGACGGAATTAAACGGGGCCGCGGAGCGACTTACCAATTTCTATTATTTAGCGAATCTCTATCCAGACGCGCAGCTAGTGTTTAGTGGCGGCAATGGAGCAATATCTGAGCAGCAGCATAAAGAAGCCGACACCGCGCAAGTGTTTTTCGAGCAGCTAGGAATAAATGGCAGAGCCATAATTTTTGAAAGTGATTCGCGCAACACTATTGAAAATATTAAAAATAGCGAAGCTTTGGTGAACCCGGCAACAGGTGAAAACTGGATTTTAATTACCTCCGCTTTCCACATGCCCAGAGCCGTGGGTAGTTTCTGCCAGCAAGGTTGGAAAATCACCCCTTATCCCGTCGACCATCGATCAAGGACTGGAGAGCTTTTAAGATTGAATATCAACTTCGCAGAAAATTTGAGCCTACTCACATTGGCAACGCGAGAATGGATTGGCTTGATTGCCTACAGAGCGTTAGGCCATAGCAAACAGCTATTACCGAGCTCGAATTCTTTCTGTGGACAGACTCAGTAAAAATAACTTTGTATGGCTGCCTCTAGCAGGTGACTTTTGACAGGCAGCCCTTTAGCTAACACCTAGAACAGAAACAGCTCAGTATTAAAGCTAAGTCAGTGCTGGCAAAACTAACCACGTCGCACTGCATCCACTACTAAGCCTCTATGACTCCGATCTAGCTTTCTAGCCCGTGCGCTAGTTAATTTAAAATATTGCGAAGGCGACTGCTAATTTCTTCAACACCTTGTCCGACTGCTTCCTCTGCCTGCTGAACTCCGTCTTGAAGACGCCCTTCCACAGCTTCCCGCAGATCATTCAGACCTGGCATTTCAGCATTTAATATCCTCGTGCTGACAGCACCAAGGATCTTCTCAAGTGCTTGTGAGACTGTTGCGGCTTGCTTTTCTGTGCCGATGTCAAGAAGCTGGATATCGCCTAGCGCAAACGATTGCTCAATAATTGAAGCGATTAAATTTACTTGCGCGTCCTTTAAATTGAACTCTTTAATTATAAGTTCCTTACCTGCATCAGCAGCCACACCTTCATTGGCAGCGACGGACGTACTTGGCAGATTAGCTAACAAAGCGCGTATGTTATCAGTAGTTATTTTCGTCTCATAAGTGATGGCCGGCTCGATGATTGAAATCTCGTAGATTTCAATCACATCACTGAGCAGTGACGAGATATTTAACGAGACTGTCACTTCCCCAAGCTCCATTATACTGTCTGCAGTAAATCCCTCTGGATTTTCAATGCTTAAGCCACGAATAGTTCCCGAGCCGCTCAGTGGCGAGATTGACACTGAGGAAACTGAGACACTCGTCCCCAAGACCTCACTACCTACCACCTCAATGCCATTTTTGACTATTGAATCTATATAAAAGAACGCCGCTGCGAACACAGCAATTAAAATCAAAATTGACCAAAGCAATAATCTTTTTATCATATTAACTTGCCTCTAACTATCGAACGGCAGCCTGCTGCCAATCACTGTCTCAATCCAGTTTATATGGAGGGACAAACGTTCATAAACCGCAACTGAGCCGTATTTACCCTGAGTTTCCTCCGAATAATCCGGTCCCATTATTTCGCCAACCGCGACTCCGGCAAGCACCAAGCCGGAACCGGTTTCTATGAGTGCTGGCCCACCGCTATCTCCCAGACTTGGCATGCCTTCCAAGGCCAGCGGGCTGTCGTCTGTCCGCCTCGGGTCATCGAACTTCAACTGCAAACGAGAACCCACCTGCTCAATGACATTTTTCGCCATTCTTAATTTACCGTCATCAAACTGCCGCCCGTTAGTGCCCAAGCCAAAGTAGCCCCAGCCAACAAGCTGGACGGTAGCACCAAGCTCGTCAGCGTCCTGCTGCAGTGGATAGGGCGCGGGAAATGATGAGGCCTCTCTAAAACGCAGAAGTACTAGATCAACATCGGTATTTGCAGTCATATCAAAATCTGGATGGATTATAACCGCATCAATCTCACGGGTTTTACCCGCTACTTTCACCGCAAAACGGCGCTGATTATCAACAGTGCTAGCTAGACTAGTTTCTTCTAAACAATGAGCTGCACTAATAGCCCAGCGCGGATGAATAACCGTCGCCGCGCAAACCCGGCGCCTACCTTGCTGCTCGAGATAAAAAACTGCCGGATATGTGACCACGCTAACTTCATAAGTGTCTGCCCGAACATCATGCCGCACGATGATGGCGTGGCTAGAAAACCCAAGGCTTAACGCGCCCGCCAGAGCTAGGAAAGGTAGAACGAGTTTTTGTATTGAATGGGAGCGAGCCTTTCTCACGATCTTACTTCCTTCACTTTGACCGTTTATGGCTAGTTCGACGCAAAGGCCGTAAATTTGGTTTGTACTGCTCTTTTTTAGAGTATTTAAACAGACCTAAAAGTCTCTTCAAAACGACCAAGATAGTAACCACAATGAACGCCAATATGATCGCAGCAAGCCACTGTTCATGAGACCAACTAGATGTATCGATAAGATTACTAAGCATCTAATGGCCTCATTGAGGGGGGGGGAAAGGGGTCGATCAGGGTCAAACTTAACTTAAGCGTCGTTTGCCAGGTGAGACACGATTTCTTCGATTTTTTCAATACGCTGCCAAGGGTCATCAAGCTCTAGCAATTCTTGTTTTTGCTCGGCATCCAAAGGCATCAAATCACTTAGCCTCCAACCGAGATCCCAAAGGTTGTCATAGTTTATGATCAGGTTTTTTTGCTCCACCAACGGATGATTTTCAAGACTTTCGAGCAAATCCGCCAGACCTCTATGCTGATCCTTCAAAGGTATTTCCTGACTGCCAACGACATCGGTCATACTAAACTCGACTTTGGCATGCAGTAACCCGGAGTCTGCTTGCCAACAGTCTTCAATGACAAATTTATTGATTCCTTCGACAGTGATACCAAGCAAACCACTTTCCAGCTGGTTCCAATCAGCAATTTTTACACAAGTTCCAGTACGATGAATGGTTTGCTTAGCTTCACTGTTCACCACCTCATCACCGTGCTTTAACAGACAGATACCAAATCCAGTGTCGCTCTTCATGGACTGAGTAACTAAGTCTATGTAGCGACGCTCAAATATTTGCAGGTCGATTCTGCTACCTGGGAAGGCAACAATACGAAGCGGAAACAAGGCTATTTCATTTTTTTCAGACATTGGTGCTAGTGTAAATCAATTGGGAATTATTTCACCCTAAAATAAGGATTCTAAGCAAAATTTGAGTGCTATGTTTAATGTATCTAAACCGATGTATTGGCTAAGGCTTTGAGCAGCTTTTCGTGAATACCACCAAACCCACCATTACTCATCACAACAATATGATCTCCAATTTGCTTATTTTCTGCAACAAACGCCACTATTTCATCGACTTCTGAAAAACTATAAGCAGGGGTTTTGCTGTCTTTGATCATAGAATCCATATTTAGCCCAGAGCTTTCCGGTTTTTGCCAAATTACCATATCAGCGGCTTGGCTTGCTGCAACTAGTGCCTGCTGGTGGATTCCTAATTTCATCGTATTCGAACGCGGCTCAATAATAGCGATTAGTCTGAAGTGCTGATACTGACTAGGAAGCTTAGCTGCAAGGCCCACCAGCGTTGACTCAATAGCGGTGGGATGATGCGCGAAATCATCAAAAACACTGACCCCAGCGACAACCCCGCGCAGCTCCATTCGCCGCTTCACACCTTTAAACTGCAACAGCGCATCTCTAGCGGAGGTCACATCAACCCCAACATGATGGGCCGCAGCAACGGCCGCCATGGCATTCTTTACATTGTGCAGGCCTGTCAGCTCCCATTTTACAATCGAGCGACTGACAACCTCACCGGTTGACCCCTGCCCATACTTAACAACCTCAAATTCACCACCATGATCGTCCAGCAGGTGGGCATTCCAAAAAACCCCTCCGTTGGCAGCGCGCTTTTTGCAAATCTCATCAGAAACCGAAATTCCAAATTGTTGACACTTACTCCAACAACCCTCGGCAAGAACCGCCCCCAACGAGGCTTCGCCATGGGGATAAATAATCTGACCGCTGCCAGGTATCGTGCGCACTAAGTGATGGAACTGTCTCTGGATATCGCTCAGGTCATCGAAGATATCTGCATGATCGAATTCCAAATTATTTAGGATAACCGTGCGCGGAGAGTAATGAACAAACTTAGACCGCTTGTCGAAAAAAGCCGTATCGTATTCATCAGCCTCGACAACAAAAAAATCAGATTCTCCAAGGCGCGCCGAGGCAGGGAAATTATTAGTGACGCCACCAATAAGATAGCCGGGGCTCAAACCTGCATACTCTAATATCCATGCAAGCATTGCGCTGGTGGTAGTTTTACCGTGCGTACCGGCAACTCCAAGCACCCACTTATCTCGCAATACATACTGGGCAAGCCACTGCGGCCCAGATGTATAGTTGATCCCTTCGTTTAATATGTACTCAACAGCCGGATTACCTCGAGACAGCGCATTGCCAATCACCACTAGGTCTGGCCTAGGATGAAGATGATCTGCGCTATAACCCTCCATTAACTCAATACCCTGTTCTTGCAATTGGGTGCTCATTGGAGGGTAAACATTTGCATCACTGCCGCTCACGCGATGACCCAGCGCTTTAGCTAAAACCGCTAAACTGCCCATAAAAGTGCCGCAAATACCTAGAATGTGGACATGCATGTGTGTGAGTTCCGCCTCAAAATTGATATTGAAATCGAGTGTTTATATCATATAAATTCAGTAGGATTGACAAGATAACAATTAACATCGGCCGCAAATGTCAAACTCATCACAAAAATTTTGGGAATTCTCAGTAGAGCTCTATAGCTCCCCCGAGGTTTCAACAGCATGCTTGGATTTACAGAACCAGCATGGCATCGATGTTAATTTACTGCTGCTGTGCTGCTGGTACGGCGCGCGTGGCTCAGAGCTATCTGAAACGTCTCTAAGCCAATCTATCGCCTATTCAAGGCAGTGGGCAGAACAGGTCGTTAAACCACTAAGACAAACCCGTGTATGGATGAAATCAAACATGCCAAGCGATCAGAAGCAGCAGTTGGGTTTTCAAGAGGTTAGGAGAGAGATTAAAAGCGTTGAGCTCAGCGCTGAAAAACACCAGCAATATGTGCTCGAGAAGATCGCCTTAAGTCAGCCAGACTCAGGGGCGAACATCAGCCCGGACGAGGCGATAGAGCAGAATGTTCTGAACCTAATAAATCAAATGAAGGTCGTCGACAGTTCTACACTGAGGACGACGCTCTCACTGGTTATCAATGCGGCTACGGCTAGCTGAATGTTGCTTAAGCCTGCTGTTTGCTGCTGCCCGCACTGTTACTTGCCTCACCGCCCCTGCCAAGAAATAGGGCGGAGGCTGCAAAGGCTATAGCTCCAGCAAGCCAAAGAAGTCCATTGATTGTGGAATTGTCGCTTTCCCCAGTAAAGGAAAGAACCGCTAAAGCCAGCCAGATCAATGAAACGACCCAGCAAAGCCCTCGTGAAAAATTTGCGAAACCTGCGCCTTTAGAAAGCATGGCACCCTCTTGAGTTCGTTGTTGTTAGGCAATCTGTAGAAAACCACTTATGTTGCCTTTAGTCTAGCACCAATCTGCAATTTCGCCCTACCCAGAACAGTTTTATCCAATTAGAGGGCTGTTTTTGCCAGCTTATTTTGAAGCAGCTAAATCAATAACCACGTCCCAATTAAATTGAACAAAGCGGTTCAGCTCACTAATGAGTATCCGCTCTTGATCGCTGTGAGCCCCAAAGCCCAGCGCTGCGTCTTCTCGATCTATCGCGGGCCCTATGCCATAACACTGAATTCCCTTGTTTCGCAGATACGCCATATCGGTAGCGCCGGTGCTCATTGTTGGCAAGGTGATCACGCCATAATGCTTGCTTATATTGGCTTCGATGGCAGAAAATGCAGCGGTCTGCAGGCTTGATTGACCAGGAGGCCGAGTATTTCGATCTCCTAGTCCAACTTTAACTGTCGGGTCGTTTATCTGATGCCTGATGTCCTGCAAGAAGGCAGAAATATCCTCATCAGGCAGCGCCCTAAAGTCCACGCTCGCCTTAGCCTCGGAAGGAATAACATTGATTCTATAGCCCGCGTCGAAAATAGTAGGTGACAGTGACGAGCGCAGCATAGAGGCGTGACGAGGCTCGTTTGCTAGAAAATATTCATCTGACTCATTTACCATGCCTGGATCGAGCACATTAAGGTAGCGCTCGGCCGCCGCTGCCGGCGAAATTGAGGCAAGACGCTCAAAATAGGCTGCTGTGGTTTCATTCAGCCGAACTGGCGAGCGCCAATCAGCAATGGCAGCAATAGCTTTTGCCAACCGCACTACTGGGTTGGTCTGAAGCGGCACCGAACCATGGCCAGCCACACCCGTGGCAACAAGCTCTACCCTATAAGGAATTTTTTCCACAGTCTGCACGCCTGCATACTGCACTTCGCGATTAACTCTTGCGACCGAGCCCCCTTCTGCCAAACAAAATTCTGATTCTATTTTCTCGAAATGATTGTTAACTATGTACTCAATGCCAAACTGCGTGGCGCCCTCTTCGCCAGATTCAGCAAGAAAAATAACATCACGATCCAGTGCAATGTTTTGACGCTTCAGTTCCAACATAACAACTAAGGCAGCAGCAAGATTGTCTTTATCATCCACCGCGCCTCGACCATACACATAGCCATTATCGACGGTTGCGCTAAAAGGGGGAAATGTCCATTTCTCCGGGTCTACATTGACCACATCAGTGTGGGCCATTAATAGCAGTGGCCGCTTACTGCCATTGCCCTTGAGCCTCGCCAATACATTGGGTCTTTCAGAGTCTGTTGCCAGCATCTCAACAGCAATACCCTCAGCCTCTAAAACATCACGAATGTATTCTGCCGCAGGAAGCTCTCGCCCCGGTGGATCACTAGTATCAAACTGCAGCAGCGCTCTAAAATGCGCAAGAGTTTCCTCTTCAATTGACTGCCAATCGGGCTCACTGTTTTGAGCAAAGGTATTGGTGGCGATAAGCAAACAAATGCTAGCGGCAATAATACGCATAATAGATACCCTAAATAGTTTGAGTTATGTATTACTCCCAGCTATAGCTAGAAGCTTTGCTGCACTGAATTCCAATGATCTAGCCAATTATCAGTTGGCCTGACGAGACCCTTGCCAGCGTTTAACAATGTCTGCATCTAAATCAAACAGATCAAGCAGGCGGCCCACATGATGGTTGATTATGTCGTCGATAGACTGTGGCTTGGTATAAAGCGCTGGCATGGGAGGCGCAATGATTGCACCAAGTTGGCTGGCCTTTAATAACAATTCACAGTGGCCTGTATGCAGAGGGGTTTCTCTGGGCACCAACACTAGTCGGCGACGCTCCTTAAGTACCACATCTGCCGCACGCACAATCAACGAGTCAGCGTATGAATTAGCGATAGCCGACAGGGTTTTAATGGCACAAGGGGCAACTATCATTCCAGCGGTCTGAAATGAGCCGCTGGCGATATTGGCTGCGATGTCTTTGTTTGAATGGACATGATTAGCAAGTGCTTTAACATCAGCTGTTGCCCAGTCAGTTTCGATACCGATATTAAGTTTCGCGGAATCCGACATAACCAGATGAGTTTCAACATCTGGCATGTCTTTAAGAACCTCAAGTAAACGGATACCGTATATAACTCCGCTGGCTCCTGAAATACCAATTATTAGCTGCATAACGTGCTACCTAGAAAATTAGTGTAAAACCCAATTGTGGCATCAATTTCTCGTGACTAGCAAGGAATTGGCGCAGCTAGTAATATGTAAAGCTTTAAACTATCACCTTAAACAGCAGCGGCAATAAAAATTATGAGCAAGGCAAATTTATTCTACGCCCAATCTGGCGGTGTCACCTCGGTAATCAATGCAAGCGCCTGCGGCGTTATCGAAACCGCAAGACTAAACAAAGACAAAATAGGCAAGGTATACGCCGGTAAAAATGGGATTATAGGAGCTCTAAACGAAGAGCTGATCGACACCGGCAAAGAATCCACCTCTGCTATTGCCGCTTTAAGACATACGCCTGCCGGCGCGTTTGGCTCCTGCCGCTATAAGCTCAAATCCTATGACGAAAACAAAGTCGAATATGAGCGGCTCATGGATGTGTTCAAGGCTCATGATATTCGTTACTTCCTCTACAACGGTGGTGGCGACTCTCAGGATACCGCTAATAAAATATCCCAATTAAGCCTTGCTAAAGGCTATCCGATCACCTGTATTGGTGTCCCAAAAACAGTGGACAACGACCTCCCCATTACCGATAACTGCCCTGGCTTTGGTTCGGTCGCAAAATATGTTGCCGTTTCAATTCGTGAAGCGGGACTAGATGTCGCCTCGATGTGCGAGAGTTCAACCAAAGTCTTTGTGATGGAGGTGATGGGACGCCATGCCGGTTGGATTGCTGGAGCTGCAGGCTTAGCCTGCGAACAAGAAGGTGACGCACCCCACATTATCTTGTTCCCAGAAATTGCTTTCGATAAAGCCAAATTTTTGAGAAAAGTTAAAAGCTGTGTCAAAAAATTCGGCTACTGCGCAATTGTGGTTTCCGAAGGCGCTCAAAATAAGGATGGCAGCTTTCTAGCCGACACTGGCGGGACTGATGCCTTTGGCCATGTTCAACTTGGCGGAGTGGCACCTTTTGTTGCGAATATGATCAAGGACGAGTTGGGCTATAAATACCATTGGGCTGTTGCTGATTATCTCCAAAGGTCAGCCCGGCATATAGCCTCAAAAACTGATGTCGAACAAGCTTATGCAGTTGGAAAAGCGGCTGTCGAATTTGCTCTCGCCGGCAAAAACGCTGTTATGCCAACAATTGTTCGCGGTAAAGCCAAAAAATATTCTTGGAGCATCGGCGAAGCAAAATTGTCAGATGTCGCCAATGTAGAGAAAATGATGCCGCGGGACTACATAAGCCGTGACGGCTTCCAGATTACCGAAAAAGCGCGCGAGTATTTTGCACCGCTTATTCGCGGGGAAGACTATCCACCTTATAAAAATGGCATCCCACAATATGCCAGACTTAAAAAAGTGCTTGCTGAAAAGAAACTCAAAAAGTGGCGCACCACTTAAAAACTGCTGTTTATATTTCTAAACAGACGCAGCAGCGCCAAACTTAACGCCACAGTCTATTAGGGAGCCAGCCGGTCGATTTGCCAGCTCGATTCGGCAGTTTTGAGATAGCGGAATCGATCATGCAATCGATCAGCGCCGCCCTGCCAAAATTCAAACTCGGTAGGATTGATACGATAGCCTCCCCAGAAATCAGGAAACGGAATTTCTCCTGCCTGAAACTTTTGGGTCAGTGCTTCATATTCATTAAGCAGAACACCTCGAGAGCTAAGCACTTCGCTCTGCTGCGAAGCGACCGCTGCAACTTGGCTGCCACGAGGCCGACTGGCAAAATACTTCGATGACTGCGCGGCTGATATCTTCTCCGCGATGCCACAAATTCTCACTTGCCGCTCGACGCAATGCCAAGGAAAGTGTGCACTGATTTTGGGGTTCTCTTCAAGCTCCTGCCCTTTGCGAGAATTGTAATTGGAATAAAAAACAAAACCATCTTTGTCAAAACTCTTCAACAACACTATCCGCTGGGAAGGCTGGCCATCAGCAGACACTGTCGCAATAGTCATAGCTGTAGGGTCTGGCTGCTGGAGTGCAATCACCTGCTCCATCCACCGCTCAAACTGGTCAAAAGGACTGCTAGCCAGGTCATCATGCTCCAACCCGGCCATTAGGTACTCACGCCTAAGAGATTCTAATTCCATGTAAATCCATCACTCATTTCTAATGCTTAAGATAGCCAATTACTAGCGGACAAAATCACCATAATCCCATAGCTGCTCGCGTGTATTACCGGTCTCATAGTAAAATATTCCGTAACCATGCTTTTTGCCAGCAAAGAAGTTCCCTTCATAGCGCTTACCAGTTTCCCAGCGAAATACTCCCTTACCGTGGTAATGATCATTAAGGAACTCACCGCTGTAATTTTCAGTATTTCCTTTTAACCAATATTCGGAATTTTTGTTTTCTTCCCATTTACCAAGGTTAAAAAAATAGGAGCCCAAGCCATTTCGTTTATTGCCTTTCCACTGGCCCATGTAAAGGTCTCCAGTGCCATTCCAGTAGGTTCCACGACCTTCCCTCACGCTCATATTCCAATTACCGTCATAAATCGACTTACTAGTAAATGATATCGGTAATTCAAGGCGACCTTTGCCATGAAATTCACTATCAGCGAAGTTGCCTACGTACGACCCTTTACCCCATTGAGTAGATAACTCCATCGTACCGCGGCCATCAACGCAGTCTCCCAAAATACAGTTTTCAGCCGTCACTTCTTGGAGTAGCTGCCCAAAACCTATGACTGGAATCAACAACAATACAACGGAGGCTAACAGTGTGTGTTTAATACGGTCTTTCACGTGCTTATTCTCCCAAAAGTGCGCTTCAGTCCAATTAGTCACTAGTATACTCGATCACGCATAGACGACCAACGCGCAAAGCACCTTAGCCGTCGAGCGGCTAGACCACTTTGCGCAGCACGTTCAGCGGAGATATAGTGACCACTTGTCTAGTAGAGTTAACGCCCAATCCAGCAATAATAATCATACCTAAAGTAGGGCCGGCCACCCACACCCAGTAGTGAAAGTTGAACTCTTGTTCAAATATCTCCTCTTGCAAGTAGTATAGACTGCCTTCGGCCCCTAGCGTAGCGACGACACCTGCGATCAACCCTATAAGAGAAAATTCTATTAACAAACTACTCAGAATGAGTTTCTTACCAGCACCTAGGGTTCTAAGGATCGCATTTTCATGGAAACGCTCATCTAAAGTGGCATTCACACAGGACAGCAAAACCAATGCCCCGCAGAGTAAAACGAGGACTGAAATCAACTCTATCGCCGAGGTTACCTGAGCAATGATGTTTTGAATCTGCTCAATTAGAGCATCGATTTCAATGACAACCACCGTCGGGAAAAGCTGAACCAAATCATTGAGTAGTATTTTTTGTTCTTTCTCCATTAACGCCGTTGAGATAAACGTAGCGCCCAAGTGATCGATAGTTCCGGGCGTAAAAATAATGAAAAAGTTTGGCTGCATGTTGTCCCAGCGTACGCTCCTAAAACTGCTCACCTGAGCAGAGATAGATTGTTGATTGATTTCAAACTCAACGGTATCTCCGAGCTCAATGTCCAACCAACCGGCATACTCTTCTTCAATTGATACAAACCCCGGCTGTGACTCCTCTCCCCACCATTGGCCAGCAGTAATCCGATTATCTGCGGGCAATTGACTCGACCAAGTGACTTGGCGCCGGCCCAACCTGCCTCGCACCGGCTCTGCTTCATCAGCTTGCGCTTCAGCAGCTGCGGGTAAATCTGCGCTGGTTTGCTGATCCAGCGAGTCTCTAATTTCGTCATATCGACTATCTACCTCGCCGGCTCCTTCAGTCAAAGTGCTGCCGCCTTCCTCTTCATCCATATCAGTCTGCGGATCAGGAATACTGCCATTGACAGTGCTGACCCGTGCGCTGATAAGAGGATAAAAAGCATTCCCTGTGATGCCATTTTCAGCAAAGAAACTTTCGATGCCCTCAACCTGGCCTTGAGAAATGTTCATCATAAAATGATTCGGTGTATTTTCAGGAAGTTGAGCCTGCCAATCATTAATTAGGTCGGTACGAAGCAACGTTAAAACTAGCAAAGACATAATAGTGATTGAGAACACCATCACCTGTAATACATTTTGCTTACGTCTCCTGCGAGCCGCGGTCATGGCTAGCTTCCAAGCACTGCCGGCTTTCATTCCCACTGACCCACTGGATCGTAACAGCAAATAAGAAACCACCGACAATAGTGCTGCGATCCCGGCTATAGCGCCGACTAATACCGATGTTAAAATAAAATCTTGGCTGTACCAATAAATCAAAGAAATTGCCCCGCCTATACCAAACAAATACGGCACGCTATCGCCTATTTTCTGCTGGCTAATATCTTTACGCAGAACTCGTAGCGGAGGTGTTTCTCGCAGTGCCAGCAGAGGTGGTATCGCGAAAGACAGCAAACAAATAAAGGCGGTGGATGCACCAATAGCATAAGGCTGATATCCAGCGGCAGGCAGAGACACTGTGATTACCGATTGCAAAAGCTGCAGGATGCCAACATGGACTAACCAGCCAAGAAGACTGCCGACAATTATCGCTATAACCGCTAGAACAACTTGAATGGTTAGGTAGATAAATGTAATTTGAGAAGAAGTGCAGCCGAACGTTTTCAGTATCGCTACGTAGTCATAATGTCTTTCACTGTAGCGCTTAGCCGTCAGCGCTATCGCTACGCCGGCGAGTAATACGGCAAAAAGGGAACCCAGCAAAAGAAAGCTTTCTGCCCGATTAAGCGCATCGCTCACCTCCTCGCTCTCATCGCGCACATCACGCAGCCGGTATTCACCGTCAAATTCCGTATCAACCCATTGCTCAAAATCATCTAAAGCGGCCATCGCATCATCAGCAAATAGATAACGATAACTTACTCGGCTGCCCGGCTGGACAATATTCGTCTGAGCCACATCATCTAGATGCAGCATTAGTCGAGGGCCAGCATTGTCGAGCATTCCACCACCCGAGCGGTCAGGTTCTGCAATGATTATCTTACCGACACGTAGTTGCGCTTCTCCGACATAGACCGAATCTCCCACTTCTATCCCTAGCGCTGGCAGAGCACGACTTTCTAACCACACCTCACCCGGTGGAGGTCCAGTGAGTACCGGTGTTCCGCGAGTGAAAGCGGCATCTGTAATAATAACCTCTCCTCTGAGCGGGTAGGTGTCACTGACCGCTTTAGCAGAAACCAACATATTCCCAGAGTCAGAAAATGCCATAGAGGTGAACGAAAGGGTTTCAGCGGTTCTAAAGCCTCGACTCTGAGCCTCCTGCCTTATTTCTTCGGGCAGAGGACGGCCACTGCCGAGCACTCGATCTGCCGCTAGCATATTGGCAGATTCGAGAATGAGCGCCTTTTCCAGACGGTCAGTAAACAGCGCTATGCCCGTTACCGAAGTTACCGCCATGACCAAAGCAAAAAATAGAAGCCTTATTTCGCCACCATTCCAATCACGCCAAAGCAGCCGCAATGCGATTGAAGTTAAAACCCCAACTGATTTGCTATCGGTCAAAGTCGAAGGTTGTGAATTAGGCACCCACTAGCTCCTCGTCTTTTACGCTGACTATTTCACCGGCGACCAAATTTATACTGCGATCGCATTTTTGAGCAAGCCGCTCATCATGAGTTACCAGCACCAAAGTTGTAGAGAATTCTCGGTTTAAATCAAACAATAACTCAATGATTTTAGAGCCCGTTGCTGTATCTAAATTGCCTGTAGGCTCATCTGCAAAGAGGATTTTACCCTGGGTAGCAAACGCACGAGCAATTGCCACTCGCTGCTGTTCACCGCCCGACAGCTGGTTTGGATAATGATGCCCGCGCTGCTCTAGGCCAACCCGCTCGAGGAGTTGCTTCGCCTTGCCCTGGGGGTCAGCTTCGCCTTTTAATTCGATGGGCAGCATTACGTTTTCAAGAGCTGTAAGGCTCGGTAGCAGTTGAAATGACTGAAAAACGAAACCTACCAATTGACCACGCAAAATCGCGCGCTGCTCCTCATCCATCGCAGCGAGAGAATGGCCGTCAAGCAGCACATCACCACTGGTGGAGGCATCTAGTCCCGCCATTAAACCGAGAAGAGTCGATTTCCCAGACCCTGAAGCACCGACAATAGCGACCGCTTCTGCTTTTTCAATCTTGAGACTAATGCCCTTAAGAATAGTGAGCAAGCCTTCGCTTGTCTCAACACTTTTTACCAAGTCCTTTGTTTCTATCATTTAATGCCAATCTCGCAATTCAGAGGATTCTTATATCAACACCCACTGCCATTGGGAGCATCGATGGATAAGAATTGTATTTTTAGTGTTTATTAAAGTACGCTATAACTTCGTCACCGGTTTAACATGATTATCTGCGTTGTAGCCATTTAAGTACCCCTTTAAACGATGAAAGCCCTAATTATTCGACTATCTACCCGCTTTTCCCAAACTCTGAGCCGATTCGCCGTGACAGCAATTCTCTGTATTGTGTCGTGCACGGCGCTTTCATCAGCAACCTGGGCAGCACAGCCGGCCACGTTGCTTGTGTTTGGCGATAGTTTAAGTGCAGCCTATGGATTGAAAGAAACTCAGGGTTGGGTCAATTTACTTGCAGATAAAATCAGTAAGAGCAATCTTGATTTCAAAGTTATTAACGGCAGCGTCAGTGGTGAAACCAGCACCGGAGGTTTGGCTAGACTGCCAGCGATGTTAGAAAACTATAATCCCGATGTCGTGATTCTTGAACTCGGTGGCAATGATGGCCTGCGTGGATTGCCACTCAACTCGCTAGAGAAAAATCTAAGAACGATGGTTGAATTGATCAGCCAGAACGGTGCTAAAACACTTTTAACCGGCATTCAAATACCGCCAAACTATGGGCGCCGCTATACCAAACCGTTTTTTGAAATTTATGGCAACATCGCAAATAGCGAAAGTTTAGCCCTAGTGCCTTTTCTAATCGATGGGATTCCACAGCAACCAGAGCTTATGCAAGCGGATGGAATTCATCCAAAAGCTGAAGCACAGTATTTAATTCTTGAGAATGTGTGGCCTTACTTAGAGCCGCTATTGCTAGAGTCTGTAGTAGAGTGATTCTGCGTAGAGGGACCTCTAGGCCAGCTGTAATTGAATATTATCTACGGCATCGAGATCGAAACCTTCTCCTGCATACCATTTTCGAAGTGTACCTAAATCGCCCCTAGCTTCACCATACAAAGAATTTACACGCTCATCTCTGCAGAAACCAATGACTTCTTTAAGCAGTGCAGAGCCAATACCCTGATTTCGATAATGCGGACTAACTTCAATATTTTTTATACAGTAACTAACCCCTGGCACTAAAGACGCCTCGCGCTGACTGTCGTCGTTGACCAAGCGTCGCCGCCGGTTATGCGAGTGCGAGCTGAGCTGAGCGAAGGCAATAGCATTGGGACCACTAAAAACCTGAAAAAATAGGCGCGAAGACAGACCATTTGGCTTAGTCACTTTCAGGTCTGGCAGTTTACAATTAAGTTCGCTCATGGTGCTATCGCCCTACTCTGGCTTGTTCGATTTAGGCTTTAATCAATGTTATTAATATTATCACGCAGCTGAAAGCATTCAGGACTCCGTAAACCTCAATACGTGAACACGGTCACAGGCTTAAGTTCAAATTAGGTGACTTTAGGCTGTCATCCCACCCTTTTGGGGGCGGCTGATGAGTCTTTCATGCGAAAAAGCATTGCCGCAGAAGCAATGTTACAAACAGCAATCGCAAGCAAAGCCAGATTGTAGTCCCCCACAATGTCGTAGTAGTAACCCACCACAACTGGACCTACAGCGGACATACCAAAAGTGAAAGGCATTGCAGTAGAGCGCACAGAGCCGAGATAACGCCGACCAAAGAACGATGCCCAGATCACCTCTTGCAGGGGCAGCAGGCCACCCCAGCCAATACCCATCATCAAAAAGCCAAGATAGACAAGGGTATCGGCTCTGCTCGCCACACTGACTACAATCAACATCACCGACAGCCCGGTGACTAAAGCCCCAAGTGAGGCGAGTTTCTTGGGGTTGTAGTGATCGATCATTATCCCCCAAATAGGTTTACTGAAAAACGCCGGCACCGACGCCAGCGATATCATAGTAGACGCTATCAATCGGGAATATCCGGCATCGGTCATAAGTGGAATCGTTTGCAGCAGCATCACGGTGATCGATATTTGAAATAAACCAAAGGCCAGCACTAAAAAATAAAAAGTAGAAGTCCGCATGGCTTGGGCACGGTTGAGTGATCTCTCAAAATCAGCGGCGGCAGCGTTCGCATCACCGCTTGCCACTTGCTCGTCAGTCTTACCGTCAGGATGCAGACCAAAATCCTCTGGGCAGCGTTTCACCATAAAAGCAGCTGGAAAAGTGACGAGGGCGGCGATGAACGCAAGAACTTCCCATGCTGCACGCCAACCAAACTGATCCACCAGCGCGGTTACCGATGGTGGCAGCAAAATTCCAGCCAGAGAAATACCCATGCCCGCGACAGCAATAGAGCGCCCTCGCTTTTCGACAAACCATTTTCCCAGGGTCACATTCACCACAAGATTGCCGATCATAGCCGCACCTGCCGTAAGCATTAGACCGTTGAAGACAAGCCATTGGGTCAAAGTATTAATACTACCGAGGCTGTATAGGGATGCAGAGAGAACGAGCCCGCCGAAAAGGACAAAAGGTTTGCCACCGTATTTATCAATATAAGTCCCGATGACAAAGCCGGTCATTGCGAGAACAATCTGACCAATCGAGCGTGACGCCGAAAACTCGGCTCGCGACCAACCAAACTCTTCAGTCATAGGGATCATAAAAGATCCAACCACATAATTTGACATGCCAACTGCAATAAACTGAGTTAAAAACCCAGCGAATACTATCCAGTAGCCGTAATAATAGCGGTCGCGTTTAACCATCAAAAGGAGAACCTGAAATTTCTAGGAGATGGAATTTTAGTCCACCATCTCTTTATAATACATGCTAAGCATAAAAGCGCCCCAAGCTAATGCGGTTAATAGTATACCTGCCCCTATCAGATCTACCCAGGCTGCAATTAGGATGTCGTATTCCAACCACCCACGCGGGCCTAACAAATTTGCCCAATCATGTCTTGACGCTCCGCCCACCCCCGTAGCCCCACCTAACAGAGGCAGCTGAAGCGCCCTAGCATCGGCAATGTAAGGGGCAAGGTCCATCATGCTTTGCCCTGCCCACCAAAGCCCGATTGAAGCGGCGAATCCGTCTCGATTTCGAATCAGAAATGCAAAGACAAGCAAAGAAGGTACTAAAACTTGAAGTAAACTACCGCCGAAAATGGTCATAGTCCTGCCAAAAGGAATAAACAACAGATGTCCCGCTTCGTGGAACACCAGGTCGAGATTGTGAAACCAGGAGAGACCAATTTCATTGGTTTTAAAGTCCATCATAATAAAATCAACTCCCCATGCAAAAAAAATAACCCATATAGCTAAATAGAGAAAAAAGTCTCCCGTAGCTATATTGGGCCGCGAAGGGCAAAAGAATTGAAACAAACCTAGCTTCCAAGTTTGCCGCTGTTGATCGACCCTCAGACTATCTTCAAATTCTGTGTCTAGTGCGAGAGACTTTAACCATTTACTGAAAACCAAACCACACCCTGGACAGATATCCGTGGCTGTCTCTTCAGCTGCTTGGCGAACGTGCTGGCATTTTGGACAAGTAGTATACATAGAAAATATTTTACCGCTCTTACGAATAAAAACCATGCTCGACTCGAATCCCCGCCATTTGAGCAGCAACAGTAAAGAAATAATCGCATCATCGGTGACCGTCAGAGGCCAACAGATTATTTTAACCGGTTAACCCGCCAGGGGCAGATGGATTGTTTATTCACGATGCTGTGCATCTGATTGTTCACAGACAACCTTCCAACCCGTGACTCCGAGGCCTGGGGGCTTGGAGGCAAGAGACAATGTAAGAGCAATTTATGTAAGTTTATTCACGTAATGAAATATAACTACAGAACTAACCGGGCTTTATTTTTTTAAGAATCTCTCAGGGAAGGGCTGGTGTATTGAAAAAGATTGGAGGGACAACCAAGCCATTTCTGCTAGTCCCAGGGCTCACAAAAATATGAACTTGAGGACCCTGCTGATAATACCGAGTTAGTGTATATGCGGTGTACAAATCGCTATAAATTTTGCTGATCAACTCCAGTTGTTGAAGAATATTATTATCAAAGCCATTACTGTAACCACGCCAAAATGCATCTTCTAAATCGGTATAGCGCCGACTTACATCATTAAATTGAGATCTAATATTAGAAGGGTTTCGGTTTCGATGAATTGCGTCAATTAGCTGTGACGATTCATGGGCTAAGCTGCTCGCTCGATGGCTAAGGCCAGTAAAACGTTCGGAGTGTCCTTGCCCCTTTGCAAGCGCATCACTTGCCAAATTGAGCTCGTTAGCGATGCGTGACAATTCAAACTCTGAAGCAAAAGCAGTATTTATTGGCCAAGCTACCAGAAATAGCACAAAAAATAATAGCGACACTAACAAATGGCTTGCAAGAAAAAATATTGATGTAGATGTTAGCGGCCCCTGACCAGTTTCACAGCTTGAAGTTTGTTCACTGAAAAACATGTCTGGCACCCGTTTGATTTACTAAATGACGTAAGAGCTATCTAAGCCATATGCACTGCCTTGCGCTTATTAACCAGCCGACCAACCAGCATTTGCTATGCCTTTAAAAAGCTCCGTTAGCACAAATTTCCAAATATTTTTTTATGACCGGCTCGATACCCTGCTGTAAGGACTCAACTACCAGGGCATGACCGATAGACACTTCTAGTATTCCTGGTATGGTCAAAAATTTGGGCAAATTCCGCAGATCCAAATCATGTCCTGCATTTAGCCCGATGCCAAGCTCTACAGCTTTGGCAGCGGCGGACAGGTATTGCTGAAAAGTCTCTTCTTGTTTGCTGGCACCAAAATCACTGGCAAATTTTTCAGTGTAAAGCTCCACTCGATCGGCACCAATTTCTTTAACTTTTTCTAGACTTGCAGCGTCCGCATCCATAAACAAGCTCGATCTTACACCGGCATTGCTTAAGCGGTTTAGCACTGATTCTAAAAAGGTTTCATTTTTGGAAACATTCCAGCCGTGGTCTGAGGTAAGTTGACCCGGCTGATCAGGAACAAGAGTGCACTGTGCTGGTTTTACTTCTAGAACCAATTCCACAAAATCATTGGATGGATATCCTTCGATATTGAATTCAACATTTTCTTTAGACTTCAAAAAATCACTTAAATCGAAAATATCTTGACGGGTGATATGACGCTGGTCGGGACGTGGGTGAACGGTTATCCCTTTAACCCCCATGCCGATTACCTGCCCAGCAAAATCCACAACATTAGGGAAATCCCGACCGCGAGAATTACGTAACAAAGCTATCTTGTTTACATTTACACTAAGAACCGTCATGGCCTCACCTTTTCAATTTGCTTAAAATGCCTAGCTACTAAAAAAATCCATCGCCACTTTTTGAAACGCTTGGGGCTTATCTGCGTGGAGCCAGTGACCTGCCTCAGAAATGATTTTCACACCAGCATTTGGAAACAATTTAAGTATTTGAACTTCGTGCTTAGCCTGCACATAGGGCGACAGTTCTCCTTTGACAAACAAGGTAGGTTTTTCAAACACGTTTTTACCCTGAGGTTTCTCCATAAGCCGATTATAATTAGCCTCGATAACTGGCAAATTAAGTCGCCATGCAAACCCAGAATCACCCTCGCGAATCAGGTTAGTGACAATGAATTTTCTTGTCGCCTCATCTTCAATGTAGTCTGCAAGTGCAGTTTCGGCGTCGGCGCGAGATTGAAGTGAGCCAAGGTCAAGCGCATTCATCCCGGCCATCACCTGTTTGTGGCCATCTGCTTTGTCGGTATACAAAACAGGAGCTATATCAACGACTAGCAGTCGATCGACCAAATTTGGATAGGACAGCGCCAACTCCATCGCCACTTTACCTCCCATGGAGTGACCTAAGAGGAAAGTACTAGTGAAATTAAGAGCACCTAGGAGTTCTTTAATATCCTCAGCCATCACTTGATAATTGTGTTCTGAGGCGTGAGCTGACTCGCCATGGTTACGCAGGTCTACCCCAATTACTGCGAATTTTTCAGCAAGCTGCTTACAGTGCCCCCCCCAATTACTCTGACTACCAAAAAGGCCATGCAACACAATGAGAGGCTGCCCTTGATCTGAATATTGTTTGTAATGTAGTTGCATAGTTTTACGTCAGTGATTTCAAGATTTCGAGAACATCAGCATCATGAGACTTAGTTTTAACCTTATCTATAATGTGAACGAGCTTGCCATCTTTATTGATAATAAAAGTACTACGAATAATACCCATGAATTCGCGGCCCATGAACTTCTTGAGCCCCCATACACCATATTTCTCAGCGGTTGCATGGTCTTCGTCAGCAAGTAAGCTAAAATTCAAAGCCTCCTTAGTCTCAAACTTTTTCAAACGGGCTACTGGATCAGGACTAATACCAATAGCAATCGCATCTAACTCCTCGAACGACTGCTGTGAGTCACGTAGACCGCAGGCCTGAGTCGTACAGCCAGGCGTCATTGCCTTGGGGTAGAAATAAAGAATTATATTCTTTTCCCCCATATAATCCTTCAAACTGACCTTTTCACCATTCTGGTCCAACAAGGTAAATGCCGGAGCTTTGTTACCTAATTTGATTGCTGCCATCTTTTCCTCTTAATAATCTGGGATAAATGTCGTTATGCTTATTATACCGCTGTTTGCCAAATCCCGGTTAACACTGAAAAAGAACTGACACCTCTGCACCAGTGTACCGACAATCGTCACCACGGAAATACTCGAACTAATGAGCGAATCACCCAAATCTATAGTAATCCTCACTGGCGCCGGCATCTCTGCCGAATCCGGCATAGATACTTTCCGAGCCGCTGATGGCTTATGGGAAAATCACCCAATCGAAGATGTCGCCACCCCAGAGGGCTTTGATCGAAACCCTCAGTTAGTTTACAGCTTCTACAATCAGCGTCGCAGCCAGCTGCTGTCGCCCTCAGTTGGCCCCAACAAGGCCCACACTGCACTGGCAGAGTTTCAGAACAAGTTTAGCGGTTCATTTCTTCTGATAACTCAAAATGTAGATAACCTTCACGAGCGGGCAGGTTCGAAAGACGTACTGCACATGCACGGCGAGCTTCTCAAAATGCGCTGCGTAAACTCAAGATTGATATTTGATATTCGAGAGAGTTTTGACTTTGATACCCAGTGCCGGTGCTGCCGGTCTGCGGGTAATTTACGCCCTCACATAGTATGGTTCGGCGAAATGCCATTGCATATGAATAGAATAAATGAAGCTCTCGAGGCATGTGATCTATTTATCGCAATCGGTACATCTGGCAATGTTTATCCGGCCTCTGGGTTTTATCAAACTGCCAAGATTCGCAAAGCCCACACAGTTGAACTCAACTTAAATGAGACCGGCTCTTCTTTTGATCAACATGAATATGGCTCTGCCACAGATATAGTCCCGGAATATTTGAATAAGATTCTCGACTAAATTTTCATTCAAGCAACTCTATGCTAGCCTCTTTACTAACCAACAGCGATTAATTGGCAACTTCGAGGTTTAGATGACGGTATTAGGCTATTTTTGTCAGCGCAATTCTTGGCACGATAATTCTTGCCATCGGAATGTCCAAAAAGCTCTGCAGCCCATAGCTCGTATGGTTTGGGCTAGCCTCATTATCGCTCTATCAGCGACCACAGCTTTTGCCAGCGAAGAAAAAAACCCAGATCATATTGGCAAAATTTCAACAGAATACTTGCTGTCTGAATATCCTGAATTTACTAAAGAATATGAAGCCTTTCAACCCAGCGCCACGCAGCTGCAAGATATTCAAGCATTGGCCGGAAAAGATGTGGTCGCCCTCTTTGGTACTTGGTGCCACGACAGCGAGCGAGAAGTTCCTCGTTTACTCAAGTTATTAGAAATGGGAAATGTTGAAGTTCGGCGACTGACTCTTTATGGCGTTTCGCGGCGCAAAGATGACCCTGAGGGCTTCTCGGAAAAATATGAATTGCAGTATACGCCTACCATAGTAATCAGTGACGATAGGGGTGAGGTTGC
>JBLHTH010000038.1:0-22944 GCA_047627195.1 Pseudohongiellaceae bacterium
TTGTCTCCCTGATAGGCACTCAAATCCACGTCGCAGACTAATTCACCGCTGCTTTTCAACTTACAATACCTTAGCAGTTGCTTGAGAGCCCCGTCTGCGGTGGCTTCTATCGAGTTGCGAACTGAGTAGCGGTATTTTTCGGCTATGTATTCAGGGTAGGCGAGATCATCTGGCGTCAGCGGAACGCATCCCATTAAGCAGGCTTCTTGGACGGCAAGCCCTTGAAAGTCATGATTGGCAGTGGAGAGCACAGCGTCACAGGTTTTTAACAACTGGAGGTAGGTGCCATGCTCCTCAACAAAGCCGAACAGGCCTCGTGTTATGCCAGTTTCCTTGGCGTGTCTATCGAGTAGGCTGTTGATCTGTTCAAATTCAATCGGCTGCTCTCGAAACTGCTGACCGACAACATGCAGCTGGATTGGCAGTTTTTTAGCCTCTATAGCGGCCGTTATTGCCAACAATAGTTGCGGCCCTTTGTCGAATTCCCAGCGATGATTCCAAACCACGCTGAGAACTTCATCTGTTCCCGGCGCGGGTGAGCGGTAGCTATTTTCTGGCAGCGGCACGGCTAAGACAATGCTGGCATTGAGTTGAGTCATTATTGAACTCGGAAACTGTTCGGGTAATTTGCTCAAAAGAGAGGCTGCGCCTTTTAGAAAGCTATTCCGGTTGAAATCACTATTGAACGCAACAGTGTCAGCGCAAAGGGCTGCGTAGAGGGGCACTAGCATGGGTTCTACATTTTTTCTGTCGCTACGATTTTGCGGATATTCAAATTGATTTTCATGTACATACAATAGAGTGGGAATGCTCGCCAAACTTGGCACAAAGCCCCTTAGGCTGCTCAGATCTACCATTGAAGTGGCTATTAGCAAATCGTAGTTTTGCTCCAAGACCTCCCGTTGCGTGGTTGCCCAAATCAGGCTATTGCCGCGAACTCGCCAAGTGAAATGGCGCGGGGGGAGGCAAAGTTGCTGCCATTCATATTCGGGAAACAACGATTTCAAGCGTTTGCGCCACAGCTGATGGCTGATTGCATCGTAGGCAGATAACAATAAAATTCGAGGTTTGTTCATGGCATGCACAATGATTTTGCAAAATTTATTGCAACAGGTTAGTTTGCTGGCCTGATTAGCTTTTTTACTTAGCTCAATGAATCATTAGGCACTTAATTAAAAAGTACGGATTCAATAAGATAACTAATACAAGATCGGCTCAGAATAATTTCTTTCAGAAATTAGAATGGCCATAAGCATAACGTGAAGAGGATAATATGAGCATTAAATTATACGGATTTCCAATCAGTAATTACTACAACATGGTAAAAGCTGTACTGATAGAAAAGGGTATGGATTTCGAAGAAGTCTTGGTCAAGCCAAATCAAGATGCGGATTACCTAAGCATAAGTCCAATGGGAAAAGTGCCAGCGCTGGAGACTGAGCATGGCTTCTTGACTGAAACAGGGGTGATGATCGATTATCTCGATTCTCTTGGTGAAGGACCAAGTTTCTATCCTCAAGAGCCTTACCAGAAAGCTAAGGTTCAAGAGATTATTCGCTATTTGGAGCTTTACGTAGAGTTGCCTGCCCGCAGATTGTACGGTGATGTGTTCTTCGGAAAGCCAGCCAGCGAAGCACTAAAGGCTGAGGTAAGACCTCAGTTAGAGAAGGGCTTTACAGCACTTGCCAAAATTGCCAAGTATGACCCCTACATCGCCGGTAAAGAGGTAAGCTATGCAGACTTTTATTTTCGCTTCAGTTTTAACTTAGCGACTTTGGTCTGTAAGAAAGGGCTTGATTGGAATGCTCAAGGGGAGTTTGATGGAGCTAAAAATCTAATGAAGCTAATGGATGAGCGCGCCTCGATTCAGAAAGTTTTGGCAGACCAAAAAGCCTAAGCCATTCGGCTGCCAATCCATCAGGTTTGACTAGCGATGTGGGATTCTTTCGAGAATTCCTGCATTGCTTGTCATGTCTAAAATAGTGTCGATATTTTCTTCTATATCTTCTACTGTGGCATCAAGACCCAAATCAACACCTACGTTTTCACGCACGTCCGCTGAGTAATAGCGTCCACCGGCGGCTTGGATAATGCGTCCATTAGGTGCTTTATCACTGCACAGATAAACAACTGCAGGTGTCACTAGCTCAGGCGCCAATTTCTCCGAACTGTCTTCGAACCCGGGTAAATCAATTGTCATTCGAGTCGCCGCAATTGGTGCTATTGCATTGGTAAATATGTTGTATTTGGCTCCTTCAAAACGCAGCGTGTTCATGAATCCAACTAAGCCTAATTTGGCCGCGCCATAATTACTTTGGCCAAAATTGCCAAACAGTCCAGAGGTAGAAGTAGTCATGACTATGCGGCCATAACCCTGTTCGATCATTATCGGCCACACGCACTTAGTGACATTCAGGCTGCCAGTCAAATGCACATCTATCACAGCATGCCAGTTCTCTAGTTCTAGCTTAGAAAAAGTCTTATCTCTGAGAATACCTGCGTTGTTGACGACTATGTCGATGCGTCCCCATTCTTCCATAGTGGCCGCGATCATGCCCTTTACCGCTTCAATGTCAGTGACTGATGCGCCATTACTAATAGCGGCGCCTCCAGCTGCTCGAATTTCCTCTGCAACACTTTCAGCTGCTGATACTGACCCACCAACGCCATCTACGCCACCGCCTAGGTCATTTACAACCACCTTAGCGCCTCTGCGGCCTAGTTCAAGAGCGTGCTGCCTACCTAGCCCGCCGCCTGCGCCAGTAACGATAGCGACTCGGTTTTCAAAACTTACTGTCATGGGGAATCCTCTTTAATTAATCATTGGGGAGCATTTTGTTAACGCAGGATTCTATTCTGCTGCTGCGCTAGCTGCAATCAATAGACTCGTATCCTCGGTTTTAGATTATCCGTTGGCGAATTGTGTCCTAGGCTAAAAGTTCGTTATTATGTGCTTATCTTCCATGCTCCGCCTATTCAGCCAAATGAGATTTTTAGTTACATGCCAAATATCGAGCCAGTACCTGCCGCAACCGTTGTTTTAATTCGAGAGTCAAAGTCTAAAGATGACCTCGAAGTCCTATTACTGCTGCGAAATTCTAAACTGGCCTTTCATGGCGGTCATTGGGTGTTTCCTGGAGGGCGAGTAGATCCTAGTGATTTTCAGGATGGCGCTGGCGGTTTGGAGTATCCCGCGGCCCTGCGCGCGGCAGTGCGAGAGACCTCAGAAGAGGCGGGGATTGATATTTCGGAGTCGCAGCTGGTTCACACAGCCCACTGGACCACTCCCCCAAATCTGCCAAGGCGTTTTAGTACTTGGTTTTTCATGTGTCTGATGACTGAGCCGGTCAAGGTTAACGTCGACAATCAAGAAATCCTCGATCATCGATGGGTTAGCCCCAGTGCTGCCTTGGCCGAGGCTGATTCAGAGCTGTTTGTGCTTCCTCGGCCGACCACAGTAACATTGCAGGATATTGCGCCCTATAAATCCATCAGTGCTCTTAATGAGTATCTGAACCGAGGTGAAATCCGCGTTTTTCCTGACGATTCTCCCTATTATCGACCCGCTGAAATGGGCTGTTAGCTCGGCCTGCGGTTTCGCTAGGTTGAGTCCTTCAGTTTAGCTCCACAAATAGTCCAAAATGGGGCGATTTTAGGACCTCAAAACGCGCTACTCGGACTAGCTGATGGAGCTGGGGTTCTATCGGGTCTGGAGCGGCTAAGTTCTTGCTTTCGGTGACTGGTTAGTGGGATAGTTAGGATTGATTAGCTGACACTTATCGCCTTCACCTACGGTTCTTAGAGAGACATAAAAGTCGACAATATCTGTTTCTAAACTGAACTAAAACTCTAAGAAATCAGTATTGAATTAACTGACGACCATAAGTTTCGATAGTAAATGCTCGGAGTAGGTTCTCGGGCAATAACAGCTCCAAATCAACGATCGCGAATTTTAGCCTGTTGTTTTACGCGTATCCTATTTACTCAACGTTCAGAGCTTTTATGTCTTCTACAACATTTGAAAGTCTCCGCGAAACCCTCAAAAACCTGCGCCGGCGTCGGCGCAATCTGCTTATTCTCAAACAAGGTAGTTATTTTAGTATTGCCGTCGCCATGGCCATTTTGGCCGCGTTGCTATTTGCCGCGTGGTGGCAGCCGGACCGGAATCAGACCATTGCCTTATTTATAGGTATGCTTTTCATTCTAGTCGGACTGGGCTGGCTGCTGCTGCGCAGCGTCAATCAGCAATCGACCGATGATCGCAGGCTTGCACATTATGTCGAAGATCACATTCCAGACCTTGAACAAAGGTTAATGACGTCTCTTGAATTTTCTGAGGAAGAGCTTCTGTCCGGCAGGAAAGGTGTTTCTCAGCAATTTATCCAGCAGCTTTGGCAAGATGCGCAAATTCATGTTGACCAGCAGCAGCATCAGGTCGAGACAGTAACGCCAGCAAATTCTTCTTGGTATTCATTTGCCGGCGCTGCAGCTTCCGCCAGTATCGTGCTTGCGTTAGTGGCCAGTTCAGATTCGCTGTTTACTGCAGCTAGCCGTTTGGTTTGGCCTTTTGCGATTGAAGAGCCGGTCACAGTAGTTGAGGTTCGGCCTACTATCGAGATTAGAGTAGACCCTGGCACCATCGACATGCAGCGTGGTGAAAGCGTGACCATCCTAGCCACCGTCACTAATGCAATTCCCGGCACCATTAATCTGCGTTTGCAAAATGACAATGTGAACTGGCGGGATGTCACAATGAATCGAGAGGGCAGTGGCAGCGAATCAGCCAGCTACAGTTTCTTCATCCCCTCAATAGAAGAAAACACTAACTATTACGTCACATTCGACGAGGCGGGCGAACAAAGCTCACCCCAGTATCAAATCACGCTATTTGATCTTCCTCAAGTAGAGACCATAGACTTGGAATTTGATTATCCTGAATACACCTTGCTTGATGATTACCGAGAAGAAAATTCAGGTGACATGATTGTGCCTGAGGGCACCGTGGTGGATTTTAGCGTAACGTTTAATAAGCCGGTTCGTGAAGCACTGGTGATGTTCGGCGGTTTGGGCGGCGCTGAAGGAAATGAGGAAGGTAAAATAGGAGAGTTGGCTCCTTATGAAAACATAGAGCTTGACCTAATCGAGAGCAATGTTGGGCGTGGGCAGTTTACTGTTACCCGCGATGGTATTTATCAAATCACTGCGAAAGATTTTGACGATCTGGTAAGCATTAACCCGCTAGATTATTTTATTAGAGCGATTGAAGATACACCCCCAGAGTTGGCTTTGCAGCGTCCGGGCAGCGATCAAGACGTTATGCCGCTCGAAGAGGTAGTTATCGAAGTTTCCGCGTCGGATGACTATGGTCTGAGCAAGTTTGCGCTCAATTACAGTGTGGTCGGGGCAGATGAGGTGGTGGTGGATTTTCTTCCCCCAACGCAGACTAAACAAATAACTGGCGATGAGCTAATTTATTTGGAAGACCTTTCAGTAGAGCCAGGAGACTTTGTTAGCTATTACCTTACTCTCGCGGACAATAATGGCCTTGATGGCCCATCCGAGGTGGTGTCGGATATTTATTTTTTACAAGTTGTTCCTACTGATCAGGAATTTCGTCGAAGTCAAGGAGCTTCTGGCGGTCAGGGAGCTGGAGGCGGTCAAGGCGGCGGTGACAGCAGTGCTTTGGTGTCGGTACAAAAAGACATAATTGCGGCGACTTGGAAATTAAAGAACAGGCAGAGTCAGGTATCACAAGAAGAGTTCGAGAACGACTCAGAGATAATTGCTGAATCGCAACGCGAAGCAACAGATAGAGCGAACAAGTCAATTGAGCGTCTATCTGAGCGGCTAAATTTTTCCGATGATACTTATGACAATGCAGTCGAAAATTTATCATTGGCTATTGTGCAGATGAATCTTGCTGCTGCTGATCTCGATATTGAACAAGTAACTAGTGCGCTGAAACCTGAACAGCTCGCCCTGCAGTATATTCTAAAAGCAGAGGCGAATATAAACCGAACGGATATCAGTATGCAGCAAAGTGGGGGCGGCGGTGGGTCTGGATCCGCTGCTCAGGAACGAGAAGATTTGCGCGATCTGTTCGAAATGGAAATGGGACAACTTGAAAATCGCTATGAGACGCCGGACAGCCCAAAGGGCGGGTCTCCTGAGTCTGCAGCTGAAGCTGATAAGTTAGAGGAATTGGCCCGTCGACAAGAAGGGCTCACTCGTGCGCAGCGAAACCTTGCTCGCAGAGAAGAGCAAATGACTGCAGAGCAAAAACGCAGAGAGTTGGAGCGTCTCAAGCGTCAGCAAGAGCAGCTCAGTCAGGAAGTGGCTCAGCTTGCCCAGCAGATGTCGCGCGGTCAGCAGCAATCCCAGTCGCAGCGAGGACAATCCAGTTCTTCCTCTCAGGCTCAATCGCAATCTGGCGGCTCAGCGTCTAGCGAGGAGCAATCACCATTGCAGCGAGCGGCGCAGCAAATGCAACAGGCTGCTCAAAGTGAGACTGCTGCCATTGCCGCAGCAAGAAGCCAGAAGGCGCTGGAGAATATGCGAGAGCAGCAGCGAGAAATGGGCGGTGAATCTGAGCGGTCGGTAAACCAGCTTGCTCAAAATCTTGGACAAAGAGGGCAGCAGCTACTCCAGCAGCAGCGAGCTCTGCAAGACTCTCTTCAGGACAAGATTCGTGAGCAAGGGCTCGGCCAGACGCGTCAAGAAACGCGTGCCAGTGGCGGACTGCAGGAACTTGTCGAAGCGCAGCAACAGCAGCAGCGTAATATCGATGAGATTGAAGATATGTTGAGGGCTATCATTGCGCGTGGAGACAATGAGGATCAACGTTTGATGTCCCAAGCTCAAGCTGCTTCGCGTGAACTGCGTCCGATCAAGGAAGAGATGCAAACCAGTAATAGAGTGCTCCGTAATGGCATGGTCAATTTATCAGTAGATATAGAGCAAGAACTACAGATCCCGATAGAAGGTCTTGCCCAAAGTCTTTTGGCGCTAAATCCTGCATCTGGAGACTCTGCCTCCGATCGTATTCAAACGGCAGCCAACGATGCCGAAGCGCTGCGCGAGCAGATTGAGCAATTACAAAGCCAGGTCGAGCTATTCAGCGCTCAGGGTGAAGGTGAGGGGCAAGGTAGTGAGGGCCAAGACCAAGCCGGCTCTGGCACACCTACAGTCCGTGAGATGCGTGAGCAGTTAGAACGCTCACAGCAGCTAGCACAGCAATTATCTAATCAAATCCAAGAATCCCAAACTGGCGGTCAGCCAGGTCAAGGTGGCGGTCGTCCTCAGATAGGGGGACGTGGTAATCCGCAGCAAAGTGGGGGTACTCAAGAAGCTCAAACGGCGAGTAATTTAACGTTAGGCAATGCGCGGATGATAAGACAGCAGTTAACTCAGCAAGGTATTGAAGATTTTCTAAATCAGCCAGAGCTGTTTCGTAAGCTCTTACAGCCTATCATTGAGTTGGAGGGAGCCCTAAGAGCGCAGGCTGAATTAGATAGCATCAACAGCAAGCTATATGCGACGGTCGATGAAGATATTCCGGAAGAGTATCGTGAGCTCGTCGAAGAATATTACCGGGTACTGTCAGAAAACCAGGGCTCGGTGAACCGCGATTCGGGCGTTGATCAGTAGAATGACATACATCCCACCTAATTTATTTAATTCTTTTCAGTCAGGTAACTTAAGTTTTGCTTACGGTATAAGCCTTTGGGTTTTCGTTTTACTGGTTTTACTTATAGTTGCCGCTGTATGGCTTACCTACCTTAAAACCACGAGAGAGCTGCCACCGCGCTGGAAGGCGCTGCTGGTTGCGAATCGGTCTCTTATATTAGTTCTTATTCTTTTCTGTTTACTGCGTCCTGTTATCAATACAGTGCAGGTCTCCCCCCAGGAAACCTACCTCGCTGTCTTATTCGATGATTCCCTTAGTATGTCGATCGAGGATGTCGGCGGTGAATCTCGACAGAGCGTAGTGGCGGCAAAATTTTTCGAAGACGGTGTGATCGCAAAATTGTCTGAATCGTTTCAAATTCGTAGTTTTCGATTTGATAAGCGCACTTCAAGGATTTCTGATTTAGATGGGCTTGAGCAAGCGGGCATATCGTCATCCATAGACCAAGCCTTGGCGTATGTGGATGCGCAGCTCAATGGCTTGCCCTTGGGCGGGGTCATTTTGGTAAGTGATGGTGCTGACAACAGCGATGTTGATCCCTTAGTTACTGCTCAAGATTTTGGCGCAAGACAAATTCCCATTTTTACCGTGGGAGTTGGACAGGATCAAATTCCTCAAGATATCGGTATCGTGAGCGTTAATGCTGCAAAAACAGTTTTGGAAGGCTCTGTGTTCAACGTGCAGTTGTCTTTGCTACATGAGGGTTATCAAGGCCAAGAAGTTGAAGTGTCTATTAATGACGGCGACATAGCGGTTGTAAGTGAGGTGGTGACCCTTGGGGATGCAGGAGTAACACGTAGATTTGATTTGGAAGTAACCCCGGATAGACAAGAGAGAATTGTTTATGACTTGAGAGTGGAGCTGCAATCTGGCGAGCTCATTGAAGAAAACAATCAATACAGTTTTTTGGTAGATAATTCGGCCAAAGAGGCCTTGGATATTCTCTATTTAGAAGGGCATCCTCGCAACGAATACAAATTTATTCGGCGTGCAGTGACCAGCGATGAGTCCATACGCTTAGCTACTTATTTACAAACAGGTCCGGAAAAATTCTATCGACAGGGAATAGAATCACCAACAGAATTAAGCAGTGGGTTTCCCAGAGACAGAGAGTCCTTGTTTCAATACGAAGCGATTGTGTTGGGCGATATTGAAGCTTCCTTTTTCAATCAAGAGCAACTGCAAATGATCGAAGAATTCGTCGGGAAACGCGGCGGAGGTCTGCTCATGAGCGGCATGGTCGATGAAGGATTTATTGGCACTGAGATAGCTGATGTCTTGCCGGTTACCTTAGTTGAGGAGAGCTTTCTGCCGGTTCGGCTGCGCGGCGGCATCAGGCGAGGAGATAATCCGACGGGAGAATCGTTTTTCCCGCGGCGTACCACTAACGGTCAGTACTCTCCCTTAATGCGGCTTTGGGCTAGTGATTCGGACAACAACGCTGCCTGGGCTTCCCTGCCAGCATTGCAAGGGGTCTATGTCACCGGCAGAGCCAAGCCGGGCGCAACTGTATTGTTAGAGCATCCGTTGCTTCAATATCAAAATCAAGCTTTGCCAATTATCGCCCACCAGCGCTACGGCAGTGGCCGCAGCATGTCCATTGCAACGGCCAGCACTTGGCGTTGGCAGATGATGTTGCCATCGCAAGACCAGTCTCAAGAAACACTTTGGCGACAGTTGCTGCGTTGGCTTGCGGTATCGGCGCCTGAAAGAATTACTCTAAATTTTGATCGAGAGTTCTATAATGTGGGTGATGAAGTGGTCGTTACAGCCGCTGTGCTGGATGATCAATATAGAGCTGACAATGATGCTACCTTATGGCTGCAAACAGTTGACCCTTCTGGGAATGCTAATGATTCCCCAATGGAATGGGATATTGAAGACGACGGTGTTTACCGGGCTTCTTTTGCGGTAGAGGAAGAAGGGGTGTATGAATTGTTGGTTGATGTTGCTAGTGCGGCAGGAAGCTCCAGTGCCAGCAGCTCAGAAAAAACCGCGGCTTTCGTAGTAACTCCTTCTTTACGTGAGTACACAAATGCTGAACTCGATAGAGGTTTACTTACTCGGATTGCAGAATCTAGTGGGGGGAAGTATTTTGCCTTGGCAGACTCAAATGCCTTAGTCGAAGCTGTCGAATTTACGCCAAACGCATACTCTCAGCAGGTGCAAATTGATTTGTGGGATAGGCCTTGGTTGTTGGCCTTGCTCATTTTATTATTGTTCAGCGACTGGATACTGCGCCGTTTAAGGGGGTTGTCTTGATTATATTTTTGCATGCACCCACTCGTGCCCCCATTGCTTCACGCGTGATTAAAAAACAACTTAGTCGTTCGCCTAGGCTTTTTTCTAAAGGAAAATTACACCTCTATAGCCGCCTCATGGTGCCGTTGTTACTGGCAGTGGCATTTAGTTTGCCGACAGCGGCTCAGAATAACTACCCCGCCGCTTCATCAGATTATTTTGTTGATAAGGCTGATTCGTCAAAGTTCGTATTAATTATGGCTGGTCCCACAGTGGGCGACAATAACAAATCAACGTTTCGTCAATGGGCTTTTTCGCTGCATGACATATTGGCCAGGGATTACGGTTATAGCTCAGAGTCAATTACTCTGCTTCACGATCAAGGGCGTAAAAGTGACGAAGATGAAGCTGCCGCTGTACGTGTGGACGGTGCGGTTAATCTAGCGGGTATCACTAATGCCTTAGAATCATTGCAAAGCCAAGTTAAGCAAGGAGACCAGATAACTATTTATCTGATTGGTCATGGCTCTGGTGCAAATGAAGAATCGAAGTTTAATATTGTCGGACCAGATATTACTGGCGCGCAGTTTGCCGAAATGCTCGCTCCGTTTGCTGAGCAGGATATTGTCATTGTAAATACAACTAGTGCTAGCTATGGTTTCTCAGCTTCCCTTTCTAGTGAGGGTAGAGTTGTCATATCGTCGACCCGGTCGCCGTCCGAGAAATTTGATCCTATATTTTCGCGCTATTTTATCGAAGCGTTGGATCAGCGCAATGGTGATCGGGATAAGAATAATCGCGTCTCAATGTTAGAGGCGTTCAACTATGCCAAAGCAAGTGTTGATCAATGGTATGAAGAGCAGGGGCGCTTAGCGTCCGAGCATGCTGGTCTTGATGACAATGGGGATGCTTTGTTTTCGCTTAATCCCACCATCGCCGACGTAGATGGCAGGCTTGCCGAAATTGCCTATATCGATTCGTTAGTAGATGACAGTGAGAACCTATCTTCACAGGCACTTTCTCTAAAAGCCCGGATGCAGGAGCTTGAGCGTTCAGTATTTATTTTGCGAGGCCGTAAGGCAGATTTTCTCGAAGTTGATTATTGGCGGCAGCTAGAAACATTGTTGGTTGAGTTAGCAAACACAACAGGTGAGTTTAATGACCAAATTTCACAATAGTAGAGCCATTTTTATTGGATTTATTCTAGCGATGAATTTTTCTCTAGGCGCGGTGGCGCAAGTAGAAGCTCCGAGTTTAAGTGGAACTCCTTTGTTTAGAGGCGAACAGCTCATTCTAAATGGCTCTTATGCAGCGGCGAGCGACGTTTTCCAGATGGCCGACGGTTTAGATCGTCGCGATGGGATTGTTGGTGCCAGCCGAGCCTTTGCGATGATGGGCAACTATCAAGCTGCGATGGAAGTATGTGAAGATGCCATTGGGGATGAAGGCTACGCGCAGTACCCGCTTATCAGCACGCAATTGGCAGAGATTAAGCGCCTTACTGGAAAATCGGTAGAAGCGGTGGCGATTTTCAAGCAGCTGATTGATGATTCCTTTGAGGCGCCAGTTCGTGCGCTTGTTCAATATGGTAGTTTACTGCAGTTTACCGGCCACAAAGCTGAGGCGTTCGAGTACCTTGATCAGGCCATTGGGCGCTACAACGACGGGCTAGTCTTCAGTTCAGAAGACGTTGCTATGGTCGCGCTAGCGAGTTGGTTAACGGATAATTTTCATGACGCAAATAGTCTTTTTAGTGAAGCGACAAGAGCTGACCCCAATAATTTAGAAGCCCATGTTCTATGGGGCGATTTGTTCCTCGAAAAATACAATGCTACCGATGCTGAGCGCTCTTTTCAGGCCGCATTAGACATTAATAGCCGCTATACACCTGCCTTGGTGGGAATAGCTAAAGTAGTGGGTGATGAGCGTGCTTTAGAGCGGGCATTGACCATTAATCCCAATTCGATTTCAGCGCTGGAAACCTACGGCCAATTACTGCTGCTAAACAGCCGTGAAGATGAGGCGATGGAGTATTTCGATAGGGTTCTCGCGATGAACTCTGAATCTTTAAAGACTTTAAGTGTCCTTGCTGCTAAAGCAGCCTTAGAGAAGCGTGAAGAAGATTTTCAGCGTTATAAAGCTCAGGTCGATGCTTTTAGTCCTAACAACCCCAAGTTTCTAGGAGATGTAGCGGACACGTTTGGCAATAATTATTTATTTACCGAGGCTGTTGGTTTCGCAAGGGCGGCTATCGAGGCGGATCCACAGTACTGGCAAGGCTATACCTTGCTTGGTAGTAATTTGATTCGGTTAGGAGAAGAGGAGGAAGGCAAGGCAAATTTAGAAATAGGCTATGACAATGACCCTTTCAATGTCTTAACGTCCAACATGTTGAAGGTCTTCGACACCTTGGAAACGTACGCAACTCTTGAAAGCGAACATTTTAAAGTTCATATGAGTCAGCGTGATGCGAAAATATTATGGCCATACCTTGAGCCGCTTTTAGAAGAAAGCTGGGACACTTTAACGACGAAGTATGGTTTTGAACCTGAGGGGCCAATACTGATTGAAGTATTCGAGAAGACCGAAGACTTTGCGGTGCGCTCAGTGGGTCTGCCAGATATCGGTCCTCTTGTTGGGATTTGTTTCGGTAAGGTCATCACTCTTATTTCCCCGGACACTCTGTCTGCGAATTGGCAAGAAATAGTCTGGCACGAGTTTGCCCATGTAGTGACATTGCAAATGACAGGCAATCGCATGCCACGCTGGTTGTCAGAAGGAATGTCGGTCTGGGAAGAAAGAGAAGGACGGTCTTACTGGGGGCGCAGCCAAGGCTTAGATCTTGTGCGGGCTGCCCAGCAAGACAAGCTTCTTCATGTTAAAGACTTAAACGCGGGTTTTTCCGGCGCCCAATCCAGCGCCGATCTTGGATTTGCTTATTTTCAGTCTTATTTAGTCGTTGATTATATTGCCAGTGAGTATGGTTTCGAAAAGTTGGTTGATCTGGTTTATCAATATGGATTGGTCAAAGAGGATTCTGAGCGTTTTGCTGAAGTGTTTGATACTTCAATAGATCAATTTGATGTTGGTTTTAGAAATTGGATTGAACGTCGGGTTGGAGAAATTAACGTTTATGTCCACAAAGAAGATACGCCTGATGAGGGCGACGGACACGGTCATGGGGTGCGTGAAAATTCCAGTGCAATCTTAGCGGAGCTTTATAACAACGTATCGCTTAAGCAACACATGAGTAATCGCATAGAGGAGAATGTGCGCGATTTTCAAGCGCACCTTCAGTTAGGCATTGTCTTGTTTAAAGATGAAAATTTTGCTGAGGCCAAAGCGTCACTAGAATTTGCTTATAACCTATTGCCTGGCTACACCGGTTATCCGAGCCCGGCTTTGGTCTTGTCGCAAATTTATGAACAAGAAGGCAATAAAGAATCTCAATTGCGATGGTTGGAGGTGCTTTTAGAAAATCTCCAGCATGACTTTGGTTCCGCAATGATCTTGGCACAAGCAGCGCTTGATGACTCGGATTTCGAACGAGCAGATTATTATTTGGACAGGGCGTTACAAGTCAACCCCTACCGTAATGATGTGCATGAACTTAAGGCCCGATTCGCCAAAGAAACGGGTAACAATGCCTTAGCAGTCACCGAATACGAAGTTCTGATGAGCTTGGACGTAAATGACCCAGTAGAAGCTCAAACTAACCTAGCTGAAGCCTATCTGTCCAATGGCCAGCTTGGCGAAGCAAAGCAAAGCATTTTGCAGGCTCTGGAAATAGCGCCTTCTTTCCAACGCGCGCAGCAGATTTTATTGCAAACACTCGGTGAAGGCAGCGACTGATGAAGAGATGTCTTTTATTTTTGCCGTTAACTCTACTCTTGCTAAGCGCCCTGGGGCACTCGCAGGTGATGGAGCTAGGCAGTGAAGAAGATGTTTCTATTTATGGCACTGAACTAACTGACTTTCGCTGGATAAGAGGCGTTTACAGTAATCACAGTGGCACGTTCAGTTACCGTAGACGAGGTGGGTGGTGGGATACGGACTATCCAGATTCAGATGAAAATTTTCTGCGCGGAGTACAGCGCTACACTAACGTTGATACCAATCCGGCCAATCATGAATACATAGCGCTTACCGACCCTAAGTTATTTGAAAATATATTTCTTTATATGAACTGGAAGCGAGTACCGATAGGGTCATCGCTTAGTGGTCCTGATTTTCAGCCGGATGAAATTGAAGCGCTGCGAGAATTTATGTTCAGAGGTGGGTTTGTGTTGGTTGATGATTTTTGGGGGCCGCCACATCTCGATGATATGTTTGTGGAAATGGGAAAGATATTTCCTGATCGTGAAATTATACAGCTAGATACATCCCATGAGATTTTTCATACCTTTTTTGATATCGACGAATTAGCGCAAGTGCCGGGGCGGATGGTGACTTGGGATTATGGTGGGTTCATGAATCTTAATGATCCCAGTTATCCACCCGAGGTCTATGCGGTTTTAGATGACAGCGGTCGGGTAATGATGGTCGCAAACTACAACACGGACCTCGGTGATGGTTGGGAACATACTTTCTATGAAGGTTACCCAACGAAATACACCAATGAGGCTTATAAGATAGGCATTAACTTTTTAATTTACGCATTTAGTCACTAGAAGACGGGAAACGAACAATGGAAGAAACAGAAGAAGTCTTAGCGATCGATGACCAAGATGATTTGGCTTTAGTTAAACGCATGCAGGATGGTCGTGACCAGATCGTGGCGGAGATAAAGAAAGTTATTATTGGTCAGGACGAAATCATCGATGAGCTATTGATTGCGTTGTTCGCTGGCGGACATTGTTTGATAACCGGTGTCCCAGGTTTGGCTAAGACTCTGCTTATTAAGACTGTAGCAGATATTTTGCAGGTTGATTTTAGCCGTATCCAATTCACACCTGATCTTATGCCTTCAGATGTTGTCGGCTCGGAAATAGTTGAAGAACAAGACGGCAGGCGCACGTTAAAGTTTGTCAAAGGGCCAATTTTTACGAACATTCTTTTAGCGGATGAAATCAATCGTACCCCGCCTAAAACTCAATCCTCGCTCTTGGAGGCGATGGAAGAGAAGCAGGTGACAGCTGCGGGTGTAACCTACCCGATGTCCAAGCCATTCTTTGTACTTGCAACACAAAACCCAATCGAATTGGAAGGCACTTATCCGCTGCCCGAAGCTCAGCTGGACCGCTTTATGTTTAAAATCGAGCTAGGCTACCTGTCCGAAGAGGACGAGATTACGGTGGTAGCCAATACAACTCAAACTAATGATACGCAATTGTCTCACCCCCTAAGCGGTGAGGATATTTTGGAATTTCAGCGCATAGCGCGCCAGGTGCCCGCTGCAGAAGCAGTGATAAAATATGCCGTTCAGCTCGTCCATGCGTCGCGTCCACAAAGTCCTAATGCGCCAGACTTCATTAAAGACTGGGTAAGTTGGGGCGCGGGAATTCGAGCTTCTCAAAATCTGGTTCTTGGTGGCAAGGTAAGGGCGCTGCTGCGGGGCAGGTATAACGTTTCTTTTGGGGATATACGGGCGCTAGCGCCTTCTGTGTTGCGCCATAGAGTGTTGTTGAACTTTCATGCTGAGGCAGAGCGAATCACCACAGACGAAGTTGTTCGAAGGCTCTTAGAAGCTGTTCCTGAACCTAAGTCTGAACTGTAGAGGCTGCCGTAAATCTATGTCTGACTCGGCCAATTTTTTAGACCCAACAGTGCTTGCAGGATTAGACAACCTTGAATTGCGCGCGCGTGTCGCAGTTGAAGGTTTTGTCTCTGGATTGCATAAAAGTCCGCATCGAGGGTTTAGTGTCGAATTCAATGACTACCGCCATTATCACACCGGTGATGATATGCGTCATGTGGATTGGAAGCTCTATGCGCGCAGCGAAAAGCTTTACATAAAGCAGTATGAAGATGAGACCAATGTTCGCTGTATGATTGTGCTGGATACGAGCGCTTCAATGTCTTACAGCTCCGGTGGCGTTAGTAAGCTCAACTATGGAATCACGTTAGCCTCAGCACTTGCTTATTTTATTATGCAGCAAAGAGACGCTGTTGGACTAATCACTTTTGATGAGCAAATGAATGAGTATCTTCCGGCGAAATGTCGAAAGCCTCATCTTATGCATATCCTGCGAACATTGGCTCAGGTTGAGGCGGGCAAGAAAACCAATGCTGTTAAACCGCTAACGGATCTGGCCGCCACGTTAAACAAAAAGAGTATGGTTATTCTCATATCAGACATGCTTGAAGATGAGAAAAAAGTGATAGCGACTCTGCAAAACTTAAGAGCGATGGGCAATGATGTCATTGCTTTCCAATTACTCGACGATGCAGAACTAAATTTCCCGTTTAACGAAGCCTCCGAGTTCGTTGATATGGAAAACAACGAGTCTTATATTACTTCTCCAGCTGCGATTAGGGATGCTTATTTAGAAAATTTGAACGAGTTCTTAACTTATTGTAAAAAACAATGCCAAAGCAGCGGAGTGGATTATTGTCTGATGAATACATCCCAGCCTTTGGATGCAGCCCTGTCCGCTTATATGGCTAAGCGAGCGAAGAGCTTCTAATGGTATTTTTGACTCCTCTTTTTCTATTAGGATTGCTGGCCGCGTTGGTTCCAATCGCCATCCATTTAATTCGCAAAGAAAAGCCGCCGAAACTGATGTTCAGCACCATCCGGTTTTTGAAAAAGACATCAAAAAAGCTTGTCTTGTTCCAGCAGTTACAACAAATATTATTATTGTTGATGCGCTGTGCTTTGATCATCTTGCTGGTTATTGCCTTTGCCAGACCGCTTGTTAATCAAGCTGTGGCTAGATTGCTGGATGCAGATCCTCAGTCGGCTGTTATTCTTTTGGATGTATCGATGAGCATGCAGTATGCAGAGACCTTCGATATAGCAAAGGAATCAGTACTAGATATTTTGGCTTCGATGACCTCTGGTGATGAAGTGGCCTTAATTGCGTTTTCTAATTCTGCTGAAATAGTTCGAGAGTTCACTACAGACATCGATAGCCTACGCTCGTTTGTTGCAGATATGGGCCAGGCCGGCTTTGGTTCTACTCAGTATCTACCAAATCTCAAGCTGGCAGATCAGCTTTTGGAGACGTCACGCTTTGAGAATCGGGCAGTTTACTTAGTGTCAGACTTTCAGGCATCTGCTAGTGATGAAACCAATGATGGTTGGAAGTTAGCGCCAGGAGTCTCTTTCACCGGTGTCGACGTTGGTGAGGAGTCATCGCTAAATCTGACTCTTACTGATTTACGTGCGCCAGAACAATTATTAGAGGATGCCTCTGGCCAAAAAATACTTGCGCGAGTTAGATCGACAGGCACCTCCTACCTAGAAACGGGTGATGTTACCTTGGTAATTAATGATCAAATCATTGCCCGTCAGACTGTCGACCTGAGTGACAAATCTGAGGCGGTGGTGACTTTTGACGCCGACTTCGCGGGGCAGGGATCTTACACCGGCGAGGTGCGTGTTTCTGGAGACAGTTTTGCTGTAGATAACGTGAACTATTTCACCGTGGATGTATTGCCAAAGATTCGCGTGCTGTTAGTTAACGGCGAAGCATCTGATAATTGGTTCGATGATGAAGGCCATTGGTTTGGTTTGGCCGTAAGCGCTGCCATCCAGTCACCATTTGAATTAGAAATTATTGAACCGCTGGCGCTAAACGCTGGCGCATTAAGACAAACCGATGTGGCAGTCTTATTAAATGTGGGAAGCTTAAGCGGCGGTCAGGCCGAGGCGCTCAGTGAATATGTGCGGCAGGGGGGGAGTGTTTTATTTGCACCTGCTGATCGCGTTCAAGCTGATTCTTTTAATAGCCTTTTTGCTGATATTACACCGGCGCTTATCCAGCGACAAGGAGTAAGCAGGGACGATTATTTGGTGATTGCAGACTATGATCGGCGTCATCCTATACTGAGACCCCTAGCCGGTGAATGGTCGGCTCGGTTTGAAAATTATTGGAGTTTGGAGGCGGTTGCCGGCGCCGATGTCTTGATGCAGTTTGATTCTGCCGAACCTGCTCTGGTCGAAAGGGCAGTGGGCGCGGGTAGAACTTTATTATTTGCATCGTCACTGGATCTAGAGTGGAACAATCTTGCCTTGCAGGGACTATTCCTTCCCTTTGTCCATGAAACCCTTCGGCACCTGGCGCAGGCGCAAGAGGTTAGCCGAAGCTTTGAGATTGGCACAAGTTTTACACTAGGCGGCAATGCCTCTGCCGGTCGCGATATTTCGGCACTGGACGTAAACGGTGGCCCACTAGAGTTTATCGGCGACAGTTTTACGGTAACGGCGCGTCAGCCAGGTTTTATTAAGGCTACTATTGATGGCAATCCACTTACCTACGCCATCAATGTATTAGCAGAGGAGTCCAACCTAGCGAAAGCACCTGTGTCGAATCTGTATGATCGAATCATTAACCCTGACACAAGTCCTGTGCAATCTCGACAGGTGCGTACCGAGCAATTAGTGGCGGAGCTAGAGCGCCCTCAAAGAATTTGGTGGTGGATTCTTTGTCTTGTCGCGCTATTGATTTTAGTTGAGTCGGTTGTCGCAAACCGAACCTACAGATAAGCGGGATTAATGAGGTGGAATTTACCACACTAATTATGCTGAAGAAGCCCTTTTTTGTTATTTTAGCGTGTCACTGGGACGGAAGTTAATTGTAATATAAGGCGCACCATAATAACGCATAAAAAACCAAGTCATTGAAATATAACAATATATAAAAATAAAATGTAACAGTATTGTCACATTACTGAAAAATAAGTCACGTAACTCATTGATAAAACCGAATTTATACGCCATAGTAATTGCAACTAGAGCGTATTTTAATGAATTTTATCGAGCAAAAAACACAGCATTCATCCCAGCCCCCGGCCAAAACGAGCCGTTTCTTTACGCTCGCCTTAAGCCTCTTGTTGGTCCCCGTCTTTTGTTTCGGGCAACAATTGCCAGCTAGTTCATTGACTGCTACTTACATGCTGAGCAATGACATTATTTCAGATTGGTCTCAGCTGCCGGAACAGTCGCCTGAAAAATCACCTGAAAAACTAATAGCGAACCTAAAGCAAGAGTTAGGTTCCTACAATGCATCGCTTCCTGAAGCACTTAGAGTAGTGGGTCGGCAATTTCAAGAAGCGGACAATCATGAATCGGCACTTACACTGCTTAAGGATTCTTGGCAGCTTTCTCGCATTAACGATGGTTTTTACAGCGTCTCCCAGATACCAACTTTAGAGCTCATTATATTCAGTGAGATGGAGCTGGAAAATTGGCAGGAGGTGGATGAACATTATTCTTATCTCGAACTTCTTCATCGTCGAGCTTTTGATGAAAAGGATCCACGCTTAGAGCTGGGTTTACAGAAAGTATCGGCTTGGCATGTGCACGCGCTCAGTCTGAGCTCTGGTAGGGAGCGAGTTCATCACTTACGTGAAGCTTATCACCTGTTTAAAGACCGCTTGGAAATGGCTGAACAAAACCTAGATCACAGCGATCCTAAGTTTGGCTATCTTCATCAAAGTATCAGGATTACCGAACAGCAGCTGCGCTTAAACTCCCAGATCGACAAAGCAATCATCTTGCAGCAGCAACGCGCGAGTGGGTCATTGTTAGCTGATTCATTTTAACGTCCTCTGGCTGCGCGAGTTCTAGCGCAGGCCCACTTTCATCACTTTACTAGGGCTCCTTTCTAGCGATAGCGTTGCACACATAGTACGTGCGTATTGCTCGAGCACAATCCGCACTGGTCCCTGTATTATTTTACTCTCCTCTTTCATCCAATCCGCTTGAAGCTTCAGCTCATCAAGTATGCAAGAGAGCGATAACGAGGTAGTCTCGAGTTCTTAGGCTTCTCTATCTGGATAGAACACTTTGAACTCCCAAAAAAGTAACGGCAACAAATCTGCATGGACGTTATCTATACAGAAATATTTCTTACAATTACTTAAAAGGGTCTCTGCAAAACTAATAGATCGTAATTCTCGTGGACTGTTAAGGTTTATCCTCACACTTGGCGTCTTAGTTACTAGCTTTGCCATAATCTTTCAAATATTAATGGCCTATGAAGGGCAGCGGCATTCTCTTGTCTCTGGTTTTTACTGGACTCTCTCCACAATGTCTACCTTGGGATACGGTGACATTTCCTTTACCACAGACATCGGGCGACTTTATTCAATACTGGTTCTGCTTTCTGGGATCATCTATATGCTGGTGTTGCTGCCTTTTACTTTTATAGAGCTGTTTTACGAGCCATGGATAGAGTCACGTGAGGCTAGCCGTGTTCCGCGCACGATTCCAGCTGAGATGAACGGTCATGTAATCCTGACGTTTTATGGGTCGGTGGTTTCAGCGCTAATTCCAAAACTTGTTCAATTTGAATATCCCTATGTTTTAGTGCTTCCAGAGCTAGAGGATGTTTTGACTTTAAATGACAAAGGCATTAATGCTATTCACGGCGAGCTAAACGATCCAGATACTTTTATCCGTGCTGGTGTGGAGAGAGCGGCTATGGTGGCAACCACCCGCTCAGATATTGTTAATACTTCAGTGGTGTTTACCGCAAGAGGTATCACTGACAAGACGCTGATAATCGCTACAGCTAGAGAAGAAACCTCAATTGATGTTCTCAAGCTCGCAGGCTGCAATCGCGTGCTAGATCTGACTCATTTAATTGCAGAGGCGCTTGCTAGGCGCGCTATCGGAGGCGACAAGTTTACCCATATTGTAGGCCGGATTGATGACCTAGTTATTGCAGAAGTGGATGCGTCACGCACTTCATTGGTTGGACTAGGGTACAACGAGGCACAACGTGCCACCAGTGTCAGTATCGTAGGGTTTTGGGCTCGAGGTAATTTCGAAGTCGGACAACAAGAAAGCGTTGTTGAAGCCAATACGGTACTTGTATTAGCTGGCTCAACTGCCCAGCTACGTGAATTTGATTCAAATTTCAAATGTTCAGGTGACCCACCAAAAACCAGTGCTGTACTGATTATTGGCGGTGGTCGGGTCGGGCGAGCGACCGCAGCTTCTCTGGAAAAGCGCGGTATTGACTATGTCATTGTCGAACAGCTAAAGGAGCGTGTTAAGGGTTCTGATAAGGTTGTTCATGGCTCTGCATCAAATAGAGCCGTACTGCACAGCGCAGGGATTGAGCATGCGCCAACTGTCATCATTACACCGCGAGACGATGAGACTAATATTTATTTGACGATTCTATGTCGGTTGTTGAGGCCTGATATTCAAATTATTTGCAGATCTACTTTTGAAAAAAGCGTGCCAACACTCCACCGAGCTGGCTGCGATATTGTAATGTCCTATGCTTCTATGGGTTCTAATTCTCTTTTCAATTTGCTTCAGCGTAGCGACCTGCTAATGATCGCCGAGGGCCTTGATGTCTTCAAGACTCCGGTTCCCAAAGAGCTGGCAGGTAAAACTATAGCAGAGGCAAATATTCGTCAGCGCACTAAATGCAGTATTATCGGCATAGATAACCGCGAGGGGACCATGACTAACCCTTCACCGGACACTGTGCTTCCCGTGGAAGGTGAGTTGGTTTTGGTTGGAACTCCATCTGGGGAGTCAGAATTTCTTAAACTGTTTCAATCGAGCTAGCTTTCTATTCGTTGGGTCATCAATGCCAGCACAGCGAAATTAGGCAAAGGGCTGTTCCTGTAGATCTAAAGATGTCACAAGGAGGAGTGTTTGCCGCTTAGTTTGTTTTCCTGCGTGATGTTGGTTTCCCAGTAACGGAAGTTTGGCGACGCGCCATCGGCAGCTTCAACGCTTGAGGTGTCCTTTAAAATTTTTTACGCATCTTCGCCTGCTGTCTTGTGTTGGCTTTTGGCTCAACCTCATAATATGCCGCAACCATCCATTCTTTGTATCTTTATGCCTTAACTTCACTGTCTATATCAATCAGTTCTAAACTTCTAATAGCCAGCATGTTCTCCTACACATTTTGGACAAACTATAATTATTTTTTCCTTTGTCTGTCTTGGAAATCAGATATTGAGCTGAAAATTTATCTTATCGTGCGATCTTGGGACTAAGAAGAATTAACACAACTAATAGTTTTATGATTCAAGTTCCATTTCTTGGGATTTTGGTTGCATTGCTGTGTAGTCGCGTCAGACAAGCGAGGCTTAGGTGTTTGCTTTAAAGGGATATGTTGCTGACTATTTTCAGCGACATAAATAGGGCGGGGGAAGGCAGACAGAGGATGGAAATTGCCTACGCTTCACGCCCGCTTAATTAATTCTTAGTCGACCTCTTTAATTCTTGATCGATAAGGGCGCTAGATTCTGTCGAGTCATACCTTTCGCTAGGAACCGACCCGATATAGACATAGAGGCTAACCACAGCCAAGGCCATTAGCACCATCCCACTTCGTTGTAATCGCTTAGATTTGAAATAGTATCCATATAGCAAAGCCCATGTGCCAGCCAACGTAAATCCGGCTTCAATGCCCGGATTAGCCCCATTGTCTACAGTTAAGAGAATAAATAGAAGACCAGCTGCAATCGCCACTGCGGGAGCTAGAAATGCGATGGATATTCCTATTTTCCTTCTGGTATTAGTCAAGTTTATACTCTCTTTGCTGTTGTGGGCGAAAGAAATAACGCCCGTAGATGATTGTTCTCTTGTCTGTTGAAGGGCCTACTAAATCGCCAGCGTAATACCCGGTGCAATTACTTCAAGCTAAGCTTAAGAAACCCGATTAGTAATGATCCAAAGTTTACCAATGATATTCTAACGGTGTGCGCTTATTATGAGACTTTTTTGCACATAACTTTGAACGTCGCGCTAACCAAAGCGCAGACCTTCCCATTCGCGAAAACTTGACCTTGAGCGGTATCGACAGAACGCCCAGGTTTAACAAATACCGTTTTAAATTCCAGCCAGTCGCCTTGTTTCGCGACACTGACGAAATCAACAT
>JBLHTH010000039.1:0-22269 GCA_047627195.1 Pseudohongiellaceae bacterium
CTATAAGTACACAGTGGCCATTAGTTTGAGTTATTAACCTATTGGTGTCCCCGAGTATTCTTGCTCAGTGAAGTAGGCACAAAATCTGCTTGTTTTAGGTACGAGTCATCAACGGCTCAGCGCTCGGCCCATTTTCAAGCTCTTACAAGTTGGCATGATGGACTGTGAGTGGCCAACAGGGGACACCTAATGTCGGTCATAGCCAAATAGAGGCTGATCGATAGTTAACGCGCCAACACCCTTGTGAACTGAGCCTTGCCATGAACTCGATTACCAATCTGCTGTATTAGATTCCAAGGCTTCGGATGCCAGTGCCAGTTGCTGTTGCTGTTGCTGTTGCTGTTTTAGGAATGTAGTCACAATTGCAGTATAAAAAAACCAAAAACCAAAAATCCATCGGTGCGACACTTTGTATTAAGCGCCACCGCCATCTCAACGTCCGCAAGCAGCATCAAACAGCTTTAGCCACCGCGTGCCACACCACCATGGTTAACATACCTCAAGCTTTCACCCGCCAGAATTCCCGCTCCCGCACTCGCCAGCCCAAGGTATAGTTCTGCGCATTTACCTCACCAGGGCCTAACTTTTGCAGAATCCAGATCATCGAGTCAAGACACATCACCATCCTTTCGCACGATAGAACCAGCTGAGATAAACGGGTCTGAGCTCATTGCTGCATAGCAAGTCGTTTGCATAGAACATTACTTAAAATGACATCGCCTAAAGCCCGAGCTCCTCTTTGAGCTTGGCGATCTTCTCTTTTTTCTCAGCGGCTGACAGCTGCCTTGAAACTTTCTTAGGAATAGGTGTTGGATGCTCAATGGTAAGCTCTTCGCCATGCAGAACTCGCCTGCAAAGAAGCTCATAATGGTAGGCGAACAGCGGCAAAGCGGTTGCCTCGGATTGATTAGCAAGCACAAACCAGCCAGATGATTTTCCCGCTAGGTAGATCGCTTCATGACTCCATGAAAAATCAACTTTTGGTGAAGGTGCTCTGCAGGCTTCAAGATAGGCTTGATGAGTCGAGGGTAAACCAAACAAATCTAATCCTTCTTCGCAGGCGCGAATGAAGGCGGCAATAGATGGTAAGAATTCTTGAGTGCTGATAACGCGTTTAGCAGCATGAACAATTTGCTGTGGTGAATAATCTTCTAGGCTGCTTAGCCAGTATTTTTTTGCAATCACCAGGCTCGCTGGCGCTGCGAAGGCTTTGTGAAATTGATTGTGGTAGGCAAACTCAAATTCCCCAAACACTTTGCTAATAGCGCCTACGTGGTCAAGCTCAGCGTGTTGATTATAGTCTGGCCCCGGCTCGCGAATCTGCTCCGACTGCGCCCTGCTTATCGATCTGCCTGCCGTTTTTCCCTCGATAGATAAGTTAGTCTGCCCAGCTTCTGTCTGCGATTTTTTGGAACTTTTCTTTAATTCTTTGTTGGCTCGATCCAGCAAAGGATTGATTTTCTCCATAGGACTCTTCTGTTGATTGATTCTGTAAACGCCTGGCCCAGTCTTGCTTGATAAACTGCAAGAAAACGGTATTCCAGGAAGATTTAACTTGCTGGCTGTCTCGCCAGTACAAAACAAATTCCGGCACTCTACTTCGAGCGTAGTCATCGTTTATTTCTGCCAAAGCTAAGACCTCGAAACAATCAGCACTAGGCTGCCAGTCGCTTGGGATTAGTTTCGGTGTATCGTCCAAGCCAAATGAGGCTGAGAACTTCGCCCACTGCCGGCGTATATGTTCGATGAACTTCGTGTTCCATGCGCCATGTACCATCCCTCGTTCGCGCCAGTACAAAACGAATTCAGGAATAGCGTCTTCAAGAAAACTGCCACTAACTCCTGAATTTTCGAGTATCTCAATGGCATCCTGACTCGGCAGCCAACTCTCTGACATCTGCGTAGAAAGTTCGTACTTGCCTACTCTAGTCTGTTCGTTGCGCCATTCTTTTAATACATGTTTATAAAATGCATTACCCCAAGAGAAACGTGCCTGACCGCGATCTCGCCAGTAACCGATAAACTCTGGCACCAGAGTATGCATAAACTTGTCGGGGATATTGTGCTGGCGACATTGCTGCAACCAGGTTTCTTCTGGCTGCCAGTTTGAAGCAATCAGAGTAGCGCTGCCGGGCTTAATGGCGGCTTGTGGCTTGTGGGGTGCGGCGCCTAGTGGTGATATACACTCTTCGGACTGGAGGCTAGAGCTAGTAGCCTGGCCGGATTGCGAACTCGAATCATCGATGGCGATATAAAAACTGGATTCTGATTTAGGAATAGCTTCAAGCGCGATCAAACCAAGGTTTTGCAGACTTAACTGAACCCGACGAATGTCTATTACCGCCCAAAACGGAAACAGTACCAGCATATCTGCCGCGCTCAATTGCACCCATTGCAGAGCGGAGGCATGGCGCTTCAGGTTTGGCCGGTGACTAATGACTTCTGCCAGAGACTGCAACATTACTGCTTCCTCCAAGCCGATAGTCGCCGCCAAGGTTGGCGATATGACTAACGGTCGCTCTGGCAATAGCGATGAGGGTTTAGCTTGAGACATAGTTAAAAGCCTAGTTTGAGACACTAATCTCTTCTTAATTTTTCTAAAGTAAAGACCATAATGCTAATGAAAATGCGCAAAGCATCGAGTCAAGACAGCTGACTCTCAGGCGACTGAGTAGGGGAGATAAATCCGCCCGAGTGTTTATGCTACCAAAGAAACCTTAGACGTACATGCTATACATTCTAAAAACCAGCATATAACTGATGGAATTTCAGTTAAGCTTGAGCGCCACAGCACTTAGTTAAAAAAGTCAGAGTTATCATGAGTTCAAACACAGATTATCCACAACTTATTCAACAGTTCGTTCGAGATGAGCGCCTCCCTCAAAGCTATGAAGAAGACGCCCAACGGTGGTTTCTTCCTGTAAAGGATAGACTACTCGATGCTGCTAGGTCACAGCCAGGCACTTTGCAGGTCATTGGCATCAACGGCGCGCAGGGGACCGGCAAATCCACATTAGCAAAGCTTCTTCAAACGTGGCTGCAAGCCGACGGATTGTCGGTGGTGAACCTCTCTATCGATGACTTTTACTATTCTCGGGAAACAAGACAAAACCTCGCCAATGATATTCATCCTCTGCTTAAAAGCCGGGGCGTGCCGGGAACTCATGATGTGGCGTTTGCTACAAATACCCTTAATACGCTGCGCACGCTATCGGCAATAGAAACTCTCGCTTTGCCCCAGTTCGATAAGGCAAGTGACGAACCGGTGGCGACTGACGAGTGGGCTGGCGTGTCTGGGCCTGTAAATTTAGTGATATTGGAAGGCTGGTTTGTTGGCGCTCGCCCTGAGGATTCAGCGGCCTTAAATAAACCGATTAATTCCCTTGAAGCAGATGAAGATGAGTCAGGCACTTGGCGGCAATATATTAATAACAAGCTGGCGACTGAATATCAGACGCTGTTTTCACAGCTCAATCAGTTAATTTTGTTGAAAGCACCAAACTTTGAGCAGGTCTATGAGTGGCGTGCGCTGCAGGAACAGAAACTAAAAGAGGAGCGTAAAACAGGGGTAGGCCTCATGAATGAGACCGAACTCAAACGTTTTATCCAGCAGTTTGAACGCCTGACCCGTCATTGCTTAGCCTCGCTACCCAACAGAGCCGATATTGTTTTAGAACTCGACAGCAATCACCGCATACACCGCTCTAGCCTGGCTAGTTAGCCGCCGCTGCGTGCTTTTTGAATCTCTCAAACAAAGGCTGGGCGTAAACCCGCAGCACCAATGCTGCCAATGCTATCGCTGCAGTGTGTCGCCATAAAGGAATAGTTTCGCCATGGTCCATGATGTTTAACTGCAAGCTCCAACCAAACTGCTGATAGGCCAGATTCAACAGCAGGCCACAAGCAATAGCAGTTCCGATTACAGAAATTAGGTAAGCCACTAGCGCTTTAACACCCAGCTGATCTTTGATAACACCCATGGTAGCGATATTGGTAGCGGGGCCGGTTAGCATAAACACCAAGGCAGCTCCCGGTGAAATGCCAGCAAACAATAAACTCGCGGCTACCGGAGTAGATGCGGTTGCACAGATATACATCGGCAAGCCCACAATCACCATGACGATCATTGCCATCAGCCCATCACCCCATTGCAAGAAAAAAGACTGCGGTACAAAAGTCGTAACAACCGCTGCGCCTACAAGGCCAATAATCAACCACTTTGCGGTGTCTGAAATCATTCTGCCATAGCCATACTTAATCGAAGCGACCAGTTTTTCCGCGAAACTAAGTTCGGCCTCAGCTAGGGCTTGCTTGCTACTACAGCAGCTACTTTTTGCATCTTCCCGCTCAATCGGGCTTTCATCTTTATCCACTGCTGACACCATAACTCCAGCGACTATGGCACTAATAAGCGCAGAAATAGGCCGGGCAATTGCGAATACCGGGCCTAGCACAGCGTAGGAAAATGAAATCGAATCGACTCCAGTTTCTGGCGTCGCAACTAAAAAAGCGGACGTGGCTCCTTTTGATGCGCCGGCCTTTCGTACTGCAAGCGCAGTGGGTATAACTCCGCAAGAACATAGTGGTAACGGTGCGCCGATTAAGGCGGCTTTTACTATCGAGACGATACCAGGAGATGAAAGCTGGCTCTCAACAAGGCTCGTCGGTAACAGCTGCTTAATGACTCCGGCCAGAAAGTAACCCAACAGCAGCCACGGCGCACTTTCAATCACTAGACTCCAAAAACTATCCAATAAATCCAACATTAGCTTTCCCCCGCCGCTCTGACTTCGCCTTCTTCTAGTGCATCCATAATTGAGCAGTGGGTAGCATTTTTCGGACCCCCGCAGCAACTATCAAGAAGGATTTGTAAGGTGGCCTGCATGGACTCTAATTCGGCAATCTTTGCATTCACCTCATCAAGCTTGTGACGTGTAATATCAGTGACGTCTTGGCAACTGTGGCTAGTTTTATCGACTCTTATAGATAATAACTGTCCAATATCTTCCAAAGAAAACCCGATATTACGAGCGGTCTTTACGAACTCCGCACGCCTGATGTCAGCGTCATTATAGTAACGATAGCCCGCCTCACTGCGGTCAGACGCGCTGATAAGGCCAGTCTTTTCATAATACCGCAGGGTATGGGCAGACAATCCAGTTTTAGCGGCTAACTCACTGATTTTTAGCATGATAAAAATCTCCAAGATGGTGAAAAATAGACTGATTTTTTAGCTTTTCTCACTAGGAGCTAGTGTAACCTTAGAGTTGGGTCTAAGGTCAATAGTAATTTTATCCTAGCACTTTTCCAATCCAGATTGCGATATCCGCAATCTCCTGCGGGCAAACAGCATGCTGCATGGGGTAGGTACGATATTCAGGATGAAAATCACGAGCTTCAAGGGCTTCTTTAGCCTTCAATCCTAAAGATTCAACGACAACTGGGTCTTGGCTGCCATGGCATATCAGGATAGGAATGGTCTGTTGAACCGGGTCTATTTTTACCGTCTGCTGCGTTGGAAAATAAGTTGAAAGTGCCATTATGCCAGCCAGAGGCTCACCATAGCTTAAAGCAGCTTCGTAGCTCACCGCACCCCCTTGAGAAAACCCAGCAACAATAATTCGATTAGCAGGGACTCCTCGTTCCACTTCGCGACCGATCAGATCATGGACCCATGATGCAGACTGTTCAAGTTGCTCGGTATCTAAATGACGCTCTACATCCATTTGCTTAATGTCGTACCACGCAGGCATAACATAGCCATTGTTAATGGTCACCGGAATTGAAGGCGCATGTGGAAAAATGAAGCGGATGCCAAGCCCTTCTGGCAGCTGCAGCTGAGACACTATTGGAGCAAAGTCATTGCCGTCGGCGCCAAGACCATGCAGCCAAATTACAGAGGCATTAACTTCGCAGCCAGGCGGAGTTTCCATTTCTACTGCTGGTAGATAGTCCATAGGGTTTCCTGTGTTAAGACATTTTTGGTTGTAGGGGTTTGGCTATTCAGCCTTCATTAAGCTGCGCAATTTATCATAGAGGCCATAGATTATCTCTTAGTGTGACTACAATCACAGGTAAGAAACCCATTTTTAAGACACAATAGTGCCCATAGTCAGCGCTAGTGAACACAGTATTATTCTTAGCCCAAACATACGTTTTATTCTAACAATAGATGGAGTTTTAAAGAGGCCCAAGATGAACAAGCTATTTTCCTTTCTACTCTCAGTTGCTTCCCTTTTCCTCTTGTTTTTAGAAAACGGGCTGGCGCAAACAGCATTATATAAAGAGGGCATTCTAACGATACCTCACGCGGCTGTAATGAAGTCAGATGGCGTTGATTATTTTGCGGATGTGAAACTTCAAGCAGATAACAATGGTGGCTTCGCATTAGTCGCAGCCGACCTACGAAGCTTAGTCAATGTGGAATCTATAGCTGTCAATGTAATGGAATCACTCCCAGTTCAAGTAACTGTGGTGGTTACAGGAAATAAATCGGTGCCTTGCACAAAGCTGCTAGAGCCGGCCGTGTTTGTCGAAAGTGGAACTTTCACTATCGCACTTGCGGAAAGCCAATTAGGCATCGCAGAGACTTGTATCGCCGTGATCGACCCTTTTGAAACATCTATTGTTTTAGATATCATGGGCTTATCGTCAGGTAGCTATTCGGTATCGGTTAACGGGGTAGCAGGCGAGTTCACCTTATGATCTCTGAGATGGAGACACTGCAGTGGCAGCTGTCGCTTCAGTGACCGCTTCGGTGACCGCTTCGGTGACCGCTTCAGCGCTTTTATTGTTCTTGCGCCTTTTACTTCTCTCACTTAAGTACCGCCAGCATCCCAGCTGAGGCTGAGCCATCTTCTTTCAGGCGGTAATTTTACGGCTGATTTCAAACACTAATTAATGTCGGCCGCACACTCAAATGATCGGTGACGTTCTCATAGGCCAGCGCAAACTCTAGTACTTTCTTATCATCCCCATAGCGCCCCATTATTTGCATTCCCATAGGCCTACCTTTGGCATCGAAGCCAACCGGTACATTAACAATTGGCAACCCAGACAAGCTTCCTAATATTACTGACTCCATCCAACGATGGTAGGTATCCATTTGTTGCCCGTCTACCTCTTTAGGCCAATGTAGATCCTTGGAAAAAGGAAATACCTGAGCCGTAGGCAATGCGATAAAGTCATAGGTATCAAATAGTCTGTTGAGCTCCGCGTACCATCTAGAGCGAATGTCATTGGCGAGGTAGATGTCCTCTACTGACAGCTCGTAGGAGCGCTCAATTTCCCAAATCAGTTCTGGTTTTAACTGAGCTCGAGTATCAGAGTTTTCGTAGTAGTCACGGTAGCTAATGCGAGACCAATTACGCAAAGTAAGCCAAGCTCGCCAGAGCTCGCTCAAATCGAAATTTGGCGTTGTCGCTTCAACAACACCCCCAGCTCCAGAGACCTTTGCTAAACTAGCCTCACACAGTGGGAGAATTCCCTGCTCCATGGCAAGATAGCCGTCACAGTCTCCAAACCAGGCAACCTTAGCGCACTTAAAATCCAGCGGCAAAAAATGTTCAGGCCCAGGTAAAACACTGTGCAGCACATGAGCCTGTTCATTACTTGGCTGGCTGGCGATCACATGCAGCAAAGCGATAGTGTCTTGAGTGTTTCTGCCCATCGGCCCTGAAGTTGCCAAACTCCGTGAGAAAGGATCCCCACCCCCGATCAAGCCAGTGCTAGGTCTAAATCCGATCACGTTATTGAATGCGCCAGGATTTCGAAGAGAGCCCATCATATCGCTGCCATCGGCAACAGGTAACATATGAGTTCCAAGTCCACAGGCCGCCCCGCCACTGCTCCCACCAGCTGTTAAGGCCGGATCATAGGCACTGCCGGTAGCGCCGAAAACTGGGTTATAAGATTGAGACCCCAAACCAAACTCAGGGGTATTTGTCTTGCCAATAAAAATGGCTCCACTATCTCGTATGTTTTTTACTAAGGCGCTGTCCTGCTCGGCGATTCGATTGGCAAACATTGGTGATCCGCTGGTAAAGCGCAGCCCCTTCACCGGAGTCAGATCTTTAGCTGCGTGGGGAAAACCGTGCATCCAGCCTCGGTAGTTCTGTTTCGCTATGTCCTCATCCGCATCGGTGGCCTGGGCCATCAGGTCGTCATCTTCAACCATACTAACGATTGCGTTGTAACTGGGATTGTAACGGTGAATATGCTCAAGATAGGCCTGCATTGTTTCAACACAGCTAACATTGCCCAGGCGAATTGCTTGAGACAATTGGGTCGCAGAAAAGTCGATAATATTTGCAGGTAAAGATGCTGCGAAAAGAGGAATGCTGCCCAGAAATACCGGCGATAAACCCAAATGTGCCAGAGTTAATGTAGCAGATTTTTTAATAAATGCTCTGCGATCCATAATGACTTTCCTTGATTATTTAACAAAGGTGACAATGACAAATCAGAAGCTATTCGCAGATCAGCCCAGCATTCGAACTTCTCGCTGAGGAAAAGGTATCTGGACACCGGCTTCTTTTAGGCTGTCCAATATCAATTGATTGCTGGAAAATTTTACTTCATACAACTGTTCTGTTTTAACCCAGCAGCGTATTTCGAGATTAATGGAACTATCGCCAAATGAATCAATACCTATCTGCACCGAACGAGTTTGACTTAGACCGTCTGTACCAGCTAACTTTTTCTTTATCACCTCTATTGCTAATTTGGTATCGCTCTCATAAGCAATACCGACGCTTAACTCCAACACCGTGTCAGCCTGAGAATTATGAATAATTTCACCAACAATATGCTTGTTCGGAATAGTAATTATTTCACCATCTTCGTTCGTTAGCATGGTAAATGCCAAATGAACTTCTTTAACAATACCCCAGACACCTTGGACTCTTATGGTGTCACCCACGACAAAAGGGCGGGTAAGAATAATACTTAGGCCTGCGCCGTAGTTAGACAACATTCCTTGAGCCGCTAATCCTGCACCTAAGCCTACTGCGCCAAGAGCTGCAACAAACGGGGTTATTTGTATCCCCAGTTTTGGCAGTGCGATTACGACCGCTGCTCCTACAATGGCAATTCTAGTGCCGCTAGCGAAGAAGCGACTGAGCGTTATGTCTAAGTTTTTCTTCTCGCAGATTCTGAGCACGATGGCGCTTAACTTTCGACCGACGAAGAAACCAATTATCAAAACGACAATGGCACCAAGTATCTGAAAACTGTACGTCACCAGATAAGTCACAATCAAATTATAAGCTTCTGAAACTTGCTCTAATTCTTGATCCATTGCTTTCTCACGCTGCTATATTTTTGTTCGACGACCACGCTTGCCAGCGGCTGAGAATGTCGTCTTTGGGACAACTCTTTGATCAGGCTGGGGAATACTACCAACAGGATTTTAGCAGATTACCTTTTTTAACACAGAAACGGAATCCCAGCGGCAGTGCATTGCCGAAGTACACTAAGCTAAAGTACACTGACGGTATGAAACTAAAATCGATCGTCATAGCCGTAATGCTCATACTTAGCCCCATCGTAACTATTGCCAATGGACAGGTACCTGTAAACACTTCGACGCTTATAGGCACTTGGGAATCTAGCCTTACAATCAATAGAGAACAGCTGCGTATAGCGCTTACTTTAGAAATCGAACAGGGTGAATTACAAGCCAAATTAATAAGCGATGGGCTAGGTGTTTTTGGCTTACCTGCAGATTCGATCGAAGTGAACGGCCTTCGATTTAACGCAAAATTCTCAAGGCTAGACGCAGAAGTATCTGGATGGCTGCGTTTGAATGATAAAAAAGACCAAGTGATTCGTATCGATGGTGATTGGTTTCAGAACGCCGAGCTTGTGCCGTTGGTCTTGCTGCCGGTGAGTGCCGCCAATCTTTAAAAACTAAATATAGCGACTCAATTCGCGGTTCGCTCTACTTAACCGTTCCGCTAACAACCGTACAATATACGTATGCAATGCGGCAGTGGATGCTGGAAACTGCTTAGACATCGCATCCATGCTTTCTTTATCAAGGCGAAATAGCTCAGCGTCTTTTTCTATTCGAACGCTTGCCGTTCTATGTTCACCCGTATAAATAGCCATTTCACCTAAGATCGCACCGGCCTTGTATTTCCTCAATATCTTTTCTTGTTGACGAGGGATTTTCATTACAACAACTACCGTCCCCGAACCGACAAAGAAAAGGCTCTCACCATTGTCGCCCTCCTGAAACAGGTATTCACCGGCTTTTTTGTTCTCAACCTTGAAAAATTTCGCCAATAAAAGCACGTCAGATTCATCATAAGCAATGCGCCTTATAATATCCGGCAAGCTCAGATTGTGATCTTCCGCGTTAAGCTTAAGGTCATTCAAAATTCGCCTTTCACACCAGTCCACAGCCACATCCAGCTGTTCTTTATAATGCCTTTCCCACGTTAAGTCGGCAAAAGTAAAGAAGCGATGTTTGACCAACTGTTTGATAGAGTTATCGTCGGCGCTACTAATAATGACATGAAAACCAACACGCTCACTTAACTGAGCCAGCTTGCTAAACGTTACGATCGCTGAAGTATCGAGCTGGCTGACATGATGGAAATCCAACACTAAATAGTCGAAGCGACTTCCCTCTTTATCCAATATGCGACTGCGAATTGCACTGACTAGTTTGTCCGCCGTCCCAAAAAAGATAAACCCTTGTAGGATTAGGATAAGAACTCGATTGCCTTCTTTATTAAGCAGCTCACGCGTTTCAAGGTCGCGATCAACATTGCTGGCATGGTCGCTGGCGTTAGTTTCAATCTTTATGACACTGAGTTTTGAATAGTTAATTACAAACAAAATGATCGCAATGAAGAACCCAAAGGTAACACCCTGCAAAATGTCTGAAAAAATTATGACGACGAGAATAATGAGGACAACCACATAATCAGATAATGGCAGCTCGCCCCGAGCTTTCCATACCCAATCAATCAAAAACTCTAAGCCCACATAAATTAGCAAGCCCCCTAAAATGAATGTCGGCACGATTTCCATGAAATCTGCGCCAGCAAGGATCGCTGCCGCTACCAGAGCTACGTAGACAAAGCCGGTGAGCCGGTCTTTGCCCCCAATTTTATCAGCCAACGCTGTGTCAGATACGTCGTGAACACCGGGAAAACCGCCAACTAAACTGTTGACGACATTGGTGTAGCCCATCACTTGTAATTCGTGATCTGGGTTCAGGTCTTTTCGAGCAACCAATTCTATGCCCGATACGTCTAGGAGTAACATCATTGAACAAAGTAAAGACACGACAACGATGCCGCCGATCTGATCAGCTATGATCATCCAATTGATTTGCGAAAAATATTCCAATTTAAATACTGGAAAGAGCGGCCCGGTTTCTTCTATCTTTGGTAACAGGCCATTGTCTATAGCCTGTTCTTGGGATATACCGGCTAAGAACAACACTCCGTAGAAAAGCAATATCGCGAGTAGTAAGATACCTGGCACTGAAAGACTATTATCTTTAAGCATTTTCCCCATAATCAAGCATAGGGCGAGAACTATAGCTGGAATTACCAGCTGAATAAACTGCACATCCACGAGGGAGCCAAACGTCGGCTGCACTCCTGCGGCGACCGTCAAACCACCTTGTACAAAAATATATCCAATTCCCGCAAAAAAACCACCGGTTACTGGGTAGGGGATGTAACGTACCAGATTGCCCATTTTAAGGCGGCCCAGTAACAACAGAAAAAGACCGGCGACCATTGTGGTGACCATGATAGCGGCAATGATAGTGGCCTGTGCTGCGATAGAGTAAACGGAGCCGAAGCTGGTATAAATACTGCCAACCATCACCGCAAAAACTGGCACCAAGCCATTGCGAGGCGAACAGATTACAGCTTTGTAGTCACTAAAAAGCGAGCCACCTAAGCCGGTCACTAAAGTGCCCATCAACAGGATCGCGATTCCCGGCACTAGAAGCCTAGGATCAATCTGCGCAAACAACAAAGCAGCCACTGACACCGCCACGGAGATGTTAACCAGCGCGATTAGGCTGCCTGAAAGAATGTTAGCGAGAAAACTAGATTGCATCTTGTTGTTTTAGCAACTAAATTTGGAAAGACTAAAGGATACTACTGGCTTTACATGGTTACTAGATATTTACAGGAGCGGGGAAGGTATAAAACCAAATCCGCTGCATTTGTCATCCTTTTCTCGAGCATCGCGTTCCATTTAGTAACAGAAGCGCCTATTTAGTGAAGTCGCCTATCAATTTAAGGACAGCTATCAAAACAAATAGCCTTATCCGCGCAATAATCTATATCTCTTGCCTGTCTAACAATAAAGGCCTGCACTATACTTCAATCTGTGAATCAAGGTTTCCGCTATGCTCTTCGATCTTAAAACGCATTACAAGCTAAACGACATAGTAATTATTGGCTGCGGCGCGATTATTATTAGCTGCTGCGCGCTGTTTTCAAATTCTACATTAGCAACCACGTTAATGGGCATGGATATTGATGATATAGCTCAGCGCGCAGAGCTAATATTCGAGGGCGAAGTGATTAATATCCAAGCGCAACTGGACAGCAGCTCCGGCATCATTAACACGTTTGTTACGTTTCAAGTTATTGACCTTATCAAGGGCGACTTAGGTGGCAGCAATCTCGAATTAAAATTTTCCGGCGGAGAGCTTGACGGTGAGATTGTAGAAGTTAGTGGCTCAACCTTACCTATGCTAGGCGAGGCTGGAATTTACTTTGTTGAATCAACCAGTAGAGATATGCTTAATCCTCTACTAGGATGGTCCCAAGGCCATTTTTTGATTAAGAACGAAGGTGGACAGCGCAGAGTACACACTGTGAGCAACAACCCTGTCACACAGGTTCAGTCTGTCTCAGCTATTCCTCGCGCCATCAAAGCCCCTAACCTGCTAATCCAAAACAACGAAGGCATTGCAGCTGGGGTGACCACACGATCTCGTACGCTAGCCGGTAATCAAGCCCTTTCTGTTGCTGATTTTAAACAGCAAATCTTGGACCTGATTAAAAATTAGGATTATTAACCCAAGCGTCCCTTAGCAAGGTCTTAAGGTTTACTAACAGGTGAGGTCATCTCACGGGCAATATAAAAAAGGATAAGCCGCATCATCCAATCCGGCCGTCGGTAGGCTGGTTATTATTTTCTCACGACACTGCGTTTCTCATTGTTCGCAAACAACAGCCCGCCTCCTGACTTAGAGGATTCGCTATGGCGTTGACAAAGACAGGATCAGAAAGACTGTATTTACTACTGAGACAACGATACCTCAGTAGCAAAACTAGTTAGAGCGACAAATAGGAAGTTTAATTTTTGAGTGACCGCAGGCTGATTTCACGAAAGTAAACAATATCTTCCTCACCGTGATTTTGCACGCCAAAATAGCCTGACGTTGGGCGTGGGCCTCGATCTGGTTCGTACCATAGTTTTTTCGCAGGAACTTCATCGCCTTCTGAAAAATCGGTAACCACAACTCCATTTACCTCTACTGTAGTTCTTTCACCTTGTAGACGAATAAGCATAGTGTTCCACTCGCCCGGCATTGATGGCTGAACCTCAGCGCGAGTTAGTGAATACAAAACTCCAGTGGCATGAAACTCATCAGCATTATTATCTATTTGTACTTCATAGCCGCGATTAACTGGCATCCAAGGCTCAGTAGGCTGTTCTGGAATTCGTATAAACACACCAGAGTTTTTTCCACCCGGATTTTTAAAAACCACCCGAATTTCAGCATCGCCAATTTTCTGTGGCGTATACCAAAGCAATCCCATACCACCGGATGACTTTAATAGACCATCCTCAATGGTAAACCCGCCGGGTCCAACCTGTTGCCAGTTGGCCAAATCTGAGCCGTTAAACAGAGACCGCCACTCGGAATCATCAGCATAAGAGACGCTTGTCAGGACCGCACCTAACACTAATCCTGACAAAAAACTTGCGACTCTTTTGCTTCGATTGAACATTTTCAAACTCACTGTTAAGACCTTTAACCGGTCAATAGTTAATCAGGTGCCGCTGCTAAATCTTCCCGCAAAGTACGCGCTGCCAAATAGAAATGACATGAAGACCAAAATAATACGGTTGGAACTAGATAGACCATTGCATAGCGAAGTGATTCTGCACCTAAAGTAGGATTAAGATAGTCGCTTAACATTCCAACTGACCAAGGACCTAAGCCCAAGCCAATAATGTTTAGAATCAAAAACAGAATAGCCGAAGCAGTGGCTCTCATTCTCGAACCCACTAGACCGTGCGCGGTCGCTATAGACGTGCCTAGATAAACATTAAAAAGTAAGCCGGGGATAAAAGATAAAAGTAGCGCTGTGTATTGGCCTGGCGCCAAAAGCATAGCGACAGCAAATGGGACGCTAAAAAAGCCTACTAGAGCTGGTAACCAGACGTACCAACGCTTGTCTCGTGGCGCGAGCTTATCGGCTATGACACCACCGGCGAATACTCCGATCGCTCCCAATAAACCGGTAGACAGCGATAGCCAAGTCCCTAGTTCTCCTGTGCTCATACCATGACTACGAATAAAGAATGACGCAAGCCAGTTAATAGAAGCATATGCGGCGAAGGCATTAAGACCTGCACCAAGCGCTAAATGGCGGAAAGAGTGCCTACTCCAAAGTAAGGCGACAACTTCTGAAAAAGGGACTTGAACATCAGATACTTGCTTCTTCTCCATCAAACCACGTATCGGTTCTTTTAAAGTGAATCGAACCAATACCGCAATCAACAGCCCTGGAAGACCAACGACCATGAATGCTACACGCCAACCAAAATATTCGTTAAGCCATCCACCGAATAGAAAACCAAATAAAATACCAATGTTGACGCCGGTAGAATAAAACGCCAGCGCACTGGCGCGGGATTCCGGAGGAAAAATGTCTGACACAATTGAGTGAGACGGAGGGCTACCCCCTGCCTCACCAACTCCAACACCTACTCTAGCCGCTAGCAGCTGTCCGTAATTTTGGACAAGACCACTGAGGGCCGTCATCAAACTCCATAAGCCGATAGACACCGCGACTATATTGCGGCGATTTGATCGATCCGCTAAGCGGGCAATAGGAAGGCCTGCCGTAACGTAGAAAAGAGCAAAAGCAAACCCGGTTAGAAGCCCTAGTTGGCTATCTGAAAGCGAAAGGTCAAGCTTAATAGACTCTTGCAGTATAGACAGTAGCTGTCTATCGATGAAATTAAAACTATAGACAACTGTAAGCAAACCTAGCGCATAATTTCTCGCTTTTTTTGATGCGTAAGGATTCTCTATGGGCTGATCTGTTGATTTATCTGCAGGCTTCTCTACACGCTTATCTGTCTCATTGAGTTCGGTCATTGCTATCTTTTTCCTGTCGCTGTTTTTGTTGTTCGTTTTAGCGTTCACAATTTTGCAATCCATGACTTCTAGACTTTACACTAAGCAAATTAGAATCGCATCATCAAAGCACTATCGACTAATCAGATGTGTTTGCGGCCTTCCCGCCTGCTTTTACTTCCTTTATTTATTCTTACTAAGCGGGCCTGCGCTTTAGCCAGGCAAAAAAAAGCCGAACCCACTAACTTAAGTGATTTCGGCTTTTTGATTTATCGTCTGCAGTTTTTTGCCGCAGATTAACTTTCTGAAACAGTTTGGCCGGAGGTCTCCGTCGACTCGGCCGCCGTATCGCTTCTCAGAAAACGAGTGGTCACCATGCCGGCGGTTATAGAGCCGTTCACATTTAATGCCGTTCTCGCCATGTCGATCAATGGCTCAATCGAGATAAGAAGCGCAGCTACAGTAACTGGAAAGCCCATGGCAGGCAGTACCACAAGTGCTGCGTTAGTTGCACCACCGCCAACACCGGCAATACCGAAAGAGCCTGCAGCGACTATTACCAACAAAGAGGCAATAAACGCTATGTCGATTTCTACACCCATAGTAGGCGCTACCATCGTCGCGAGCATGGCCGGATAAATCCCAGCACAGCCGTTTTGACCAATCGTCGCGCCGAAGGATGCCGCGATATTTGCAATAGTTGGTGGGATTTTTAAATCTTCTATCTGAGTTCGGATAGTTAGCGGAATAGCTGCCGCTGAACTGCGAGTGACAAACGCAAACGTTAATACGGGCCATACTTTCTGAAAGTAAGTTTTAACATTGGCGCCCAACATGGCGATCATTAGACCATGAACCCCAAACATAATTGCGATAGCTATATAAGACGCAATAACAAAGCCAATCAGGGTTACGATGGCACCGCCATCAGAGGTGGCAATAACCCGCGCCATCAACGCTAACACACCATATGGGGTTAAGCTGATCACCAGCTTTACAAGGCGCATAACAACCGCTTGCGTGGTATCGACGAACGAGCGAATACGCTCTCCGTGCTCTTTATTTTCTTCTGCGACTAAAAGAGAAGCGATGCCCAGAAGCAGTCCAAACACGACCACAGCGATAATCGAAATACTGCGAGTGCCGGCAAGGTCGGCGAAGATGTTTCGCGGCACGAAACTCGTTATAAGCTCAGGGAAACTTATGTTGGCGACGCCGCTAACACGACCTTCAAGAACTTCCGCTCTTGCCATTTCTCTTGCGCCACTTGCCAATTCTCCGGCATTAAGACCAAAGATTGTGGCCATCATAATGCCGACTAATGCAGAAATGATTGTGGTAAAAATAAGAACACCAACAACGGTGCCTCCAATTTTGCCAAGTGATCTAATTTCATCCACCTTCATTACGGCAGCCAGCATCGTGATGAGCACTAAAGGCATAATGATCATGCGCAGCAGATTAACGTAGGAATTGGCCACCATGTTGGTCCATTCTAATGTTTGCGGGACAACATCAGAGCCTCCAAAAACTATCTGCAGGTAAAATCCAAAGACTGAACCCACGACCAAGCCAAGCAAGGTGCGCCGTGACAGGCTCATGCCCCGATTCGTCATTTGGAATAGGAAGCTTAGTAGTGCCGTAAAGATCACTAGGTTCAATATTGCTAGCATATTCATTGTTGTTGCTCCTCAGCAAGGTTCGCCACCTGTAGATAATTGAAAACTACGAAGGTATGGAAACCTAAGGTCTTGTTGGAAACCCTGTCTAACTTTTGAACTTCCAACAAAATCCTATATTTTTCTTTTAGTTACGAACTATTTAGGCTAAATAACGCTCCCGAGTATATAACTCGTTCATCTAAAGACCAAGTCTAGGCGGCTTCTCATTCGTTAGAAGGGGTTATTTTTCAGCAGACTCGAGTATCGGCGCATAGCCAGCTTTTCGGTTTTGACCTATCCTAAGGCTGAATAGCTACTCAGTATATAAATTTCAACTTTTTGAGAACACGCCATGACACTTGATAATTATTACCCTGAGCTTATTCGTAATTTACCTGCATTTGAAGGACGTTTTGCCGCTACTCGCCTTGCAGCTAATAACTGCGAAGTTCTGTTTGCCAGCTACCCCGCTGGCACAGTGATTGAGACGCATAGCCACAACACTGAAAACGTCGGCATTATTACTAAAGGTGAGCTTTTACTGACCATGGACGGCGCGACACAGTGTATTAGCGCGGGCCAGTGGTATCACGTTCCTGCCAACTGTGAGCACGCTGCCGAATTCCGCTTCGATACCGCAGAAATTGAATTCTGGTTTCGGTAAGGACTTATCCGGCAGCACTACACCCTAGTTTTGGTCGATAATAGCCTGATGAGCGAGCACTTGAAAATCCTGACGGATATTCATGTGATTGTAAGGACGAACTTGTGTCATAAGAATGCCGACTAATTCCTCCTCTCGATCGATCCACGCCAACGTGCAATAAGCGCCACCCCAATAGACAGAGCCTTCAGTCAACGCAGTTGCCGCTTCACCGCGGTCCTCAACTACGGCCCAGCCAAGACCGAAACCCATGCCTGGGCCCGGCAACCAAAGGGGCAAATCAGCGGTGTGATTTTCCATCATCAAATCTAGGGTATTGGGCGAGAGCAATCTTGTTCCATCGAGTTCACCGCCATTGAGCATCGCCTGCTGGAAGCGCATATAGTCATGAGGGGTCGAAACTAAACCACCAGCCCCGGTATAAACCGACTTGTTTGGGCTATTGATCCATCTACTTTCGTTTGATCCTGGGTCAGCCATTACTATCTTATTTTCGTCAGGCCCTGGGCTATATTGGGACATCAAGCGGCCATCTTTATCATCGACCATAAAGAAGCGAGTGTCGGTCATGCCCAACGGCTGGAAAATACGCTGTTGCATAAACTCATCGAGAGTCTGCCCTGATATCACCTCCACCAAACGGCCAACGACATTGGTTGCTGCTGAATATTGCCATTCTTCCCCTGGCTGATAATTAAGGGGCAAACCGGCGAGTCTGTCTATATACGATTCCAAGCTGTCGTCTGGATTGACTCGAATATTCTCACCATAGAATTGGGCGTTACCTCGGTAGCTGTTTGCAAGGCCAGCAGTGTGAGTGAGCATGTCTCTTATAGTGACTGGGCGCTTAACAGGCACAAGTTCTCCCGTGCGAGCGCTAGAATCACTGGTGCTAGAGACCACTTGATTTTCAAAGCTTGGAATAAATCTACTAACAGGATCGCGAAGCTGAAAAGCACCTTCTTCCCAAAGCATCATCAAAGCCACTGAGGTAATCGGCTTGGTCATTGATGCTATTCGAAAAATGGCATCGGCCTGCATAACCTTGCCGCTATCGACATCCATGTAGCCTTGGGTCTCAAAATGGACGATCTTGCCTTTGCGGGCGATCATAGTAATGACACCTGGCACCAATCCGTCATCGATGTATTTTTGCATGGCCGGGCGAATTCTTTCAAGTCGCTCGCTGGACATGCCAACCAGCTCAGGGGCTGTCATCGGCAGTCCTAAATCTTGAGCCAATGATGTTGCTGAAACAGCGAAAACTAAGACAGCACTGAGAGAATAGCGCAGGTAATGAATTGGCTTATTTAGAGTTTTCATTTGATCTCCTTTTATTTATTGTTGGCAGATGAGTGAGACTACGGCGCTAAGCTCGACCGTGCTTGAGTACCCCAATGACCGTTAACGTTAGTGATAATATAAAGTGATTGGTAAGTCCCAATCACTTCGTTGTCACTGTTAAAACGCTGAAATACCGTAGCGATATGAACCTTACCAGGAGCGGCCAAAGTAACATCACGAGTAAGCCAATGAGAATGGTCCCAACCCGATGCGGGCAATGCGACAAAAGCCTGAGTTTTAGCAAATTCTTCAGCAGACTCCCATACTGTGACAGTGCCGCTGGCGAATCTGACGTGTGGGTAGTTTAGCGATTCGGCCCAAGCTTGTGGATCTCTGGCATTAAAACTCAACATAAAATCATCCATCGCCTGCATGGCTCCAGCGACTGCCACATCGGTTTCATCAGATGACTGAGCGATGACAAGCGAGCCAATTCCAAGAACGACTGTGATCAGATATAGCTGGGTTAAGGATTTAAAACCAGTTGCAAGAACGCGCATAGAAGGACTCCCAAGACGAGCTTTATCAGAAAGCTCAAATTTATTATTTTCAACTCCAGAGAATAACAAGATTTTCGCTTAAGTCGAAAGGCTACTCGGCGGGCAGATGACCAACCTTAACCCAAATCAGTGTATCAACCTCAACTCGGGGGCGATGTCTGCTCAGATGTGGGCTGCGAATCCAAGTGCCAGCTGGATATCTGCCGTACTCGTCAATGAATTCGCCGCTAATGACATAGATTTCCTCGCCGCCGAAATGGGTATGCTCCTGAAACACTTCCCCAGCTGGCCAATGAACCAGTGCAACCGATTCGCTGCCATGGCTGTGCAAAGACATTACTTTGAGGTTGCCATGGCCTGGGCGCCAGGGCTCAGTATTGGTCTCAATACAAACCCTCTGCTGATCAGCATATTGAAACTGATGCAATTTCACTAGGATGATACAACCCTGCTTGCTGAACGGCGCATGGCGAAAGCCTTCAGGGTTTCTGAAGTAGGTGCCTGCCGGAAAGTCACCTGTGTCATCTGAAAACACGCCCTCGAGAACTAAAATTTCCTCACCGCCTGGGTGACCATGTTCCGAGAACTCTGCGCCCGCTTCATATTTTACAAGACTCGTTGCATGCCCCTGTTCCGCATTTTCTCTAGCTAAAGGCTTACGAAGCACTCCCTCTTTCGGACTGGCCACCCAATCCTCTCCAGTAGAGTCGATAACGATTTGCTTTGAGAAGTCCATATTGATCATTTGTAGTTTCATAATTCCAAGTTTTCATTCTGTATTGGTTCAGCTTATGCGAGTCGCTCGAATAACTCTAGTTCAACCGCTAAGCACCCAAAACAATAGTTTCATTCTAACATGCGTCCAGAAACAGCTTTAGCGGTTTAAAATCCATCAAACCTTACTAGCAAACATTTTGTAACCATTCGGTATTTATTCCGTCTAAGCAATAAAGGGGAGTTTATAACAACTGTTAGCGCAGAATTATTTTCCCTGCAGTAAATTCGAGGGACATTCTAGATGAGCAAAATTTCCGACACATCGGCGCAAGATATTACTCTGACTCCAGAAACTAAAACTAGCAAATATCTCTACTCTGGCGCCGGGGTTATTGTACTGGCAATTGCTACTGTCATGCTTGCCCCTGTAGTTGAGCGCTGGTCGCGAGCCGAACAATCTGTCTCCGCCGAGCGACTCCGAATGGCTACAGTGACACAAGGCGATTTTATTCGAGACATCTCTATTCAAGGCCGAGTTGTCGCTGCAGTTAGCCCTAAACTATACGCCAGCCAGGCAGGCACCATCACATTCACTGTGGATTCGGGTGACGAAGTTCAAATTGGAGAAGAGCTGGCTACAATCGACAGTCCAGAAATTCAGAACCAACTACTGCAAGAGAAGTCTCGACTGTCCTCTTTAAAGGTGGAGTTGGACCGTCAGCATATTACCAGCCGGCAGCAAGAGTTGCAGAACCAAAAGGCTGAAGATTCCGCAACCATCGCGCTCAAGGCAGCCCGAAGAGAAGAGACTCGAGCAGAGGCCGCGTTCAGTCAAGGCGCCATGACCGAAGTAGATTTTGAGAAAACTCAAGACGATTTACTGAGTGCCCAGCTACTGCATAAACACTCTCTTTTGGACACTGAGCTGGACAGCGAGCGTCTGGCATTCGAGTTACAGACCAGCCAACTCAATCTGGAACAGCAACGACTAACCGTAACCGAGCTAGAGCGGCAGGTAGATGAACTAAAAATTGTTTCACCGGTAAGCGGCATTGTTGGCAATCTTAGTGTGGATCAGAAGACCAACGTGGCAAAAAATCAGGCGGTTCTAAGCGTTGTGGATTTATCGGCATTCGAAGTTGAAGTGCAAATTTCTGAAAGTTACGCCGACGACTTAGCTATCGGCATGCAGGCCGAAATTCGGGCCGGCTCTAACAGCTATCACTCAACCTTAGTTGCCGTATCGCCGGAGATCATCAACAACCAAGTCACCGGCCGTATCCGCTTCAATGCTGCCGTTCCTGAAGGCCTTAGACAAAATCAGCGCCTTACTAGTCGAATCTTATTAGAAGAAAAACACAATGTACTAATGGTTCAGCGTGGACAATTTTTTGACAGCGGCAGCGGCAGAGTTGCCTATGTTGTTGAAGACGGGGTGGCCTATCGGCGCTCTATCAACACCGGAGCGACCAGCCTTAACAGCATTGAAATACTAAATGGCTTGTCCGTTGGCGACTCCATCATCGTTTCAAGTACAGATATTTTCAATAGCGCAGAATCTGTGCTGATCAATAACTAATAGAGGTGTAAGCATGTTAGAGATGGCCCACGTTTCAAAATCTTTCCGTACCGAGTTGGTAGAAACCCGCGCACTGGATGACTTTTCCTTAACCGTTGGCGCTGGAGAATTTGTGACAATCACTGGCCCTTCTGGTTGCGGCAAAACAACCTTCTTGAATCTGGCTGGACTATTAGAAACCTTAAGCTCAGGAAAATATTTCTTGGATGGAATCGACGTCTCTGAACTCAAGGACTACCAGAGGGCCAAGCTTCGCAATCAAAAAATAGGCTTCATTTTCCAAAGCTTCAACCTGATGCCCGACCTTAACTTATTTGACAATATTGATGTGCCACTGCGCTATCGAGGAGTCAAAGCTAGCGAGAGACGTGACCGTATTGAGCAAGCCCTCGACTCCGTAGGACTACTTTCTAGACAGAAGCATGTGCCTTCTCAGTTATCAGGAG
>JBLHTH010000040.1:0-21547 GCA_047627195.1 Pseudohongiellaceae bacterium
CACGAAGCATAATGCCCTCAAGAGAATAAACCGTATCTTCAATTTTTTCTTGCCTCATTAAATCGGTAATCGTTCCAATAATAGCCGACTCTGGCTTTGCCGGCACAAAACCCAGTCTGCGTCTTTCTAGCTCCGCCCTTAATTCAGCAGTCAAAAATAATCTAGGCCCTAGCTGGGCTTTTGCTTGCGAGCAAATCGAAAGAGCACATATGAATAAAAAAAACCCAATACAGATTCCATTAATATTCAGTAGTTTGATAGACAAAAGGCTCCTCCCTCAAGGTATACCAGTAAAAGTCACAGGTTGCCTGTTGATGTGGAATCACATTCAATAATTCTATCTCCCCAAGGGCTAAATTAGCAATCACACAGCGGTTATTCACCAGTAGGCGTGCTGGCTGCATAATGTCGAACAGGAAACGAGTAAGATCCTCTTCATGGAGCAATGGCAATTGAACTTTCGCGGAACTTCTTGTCAAAGCAATCTGCTTTTCTGGGGTTTCTACATTTCCTAAATAAGGCAATACCCGCTTTATTTGCTCTGAAACTGTCACGCCGATAGGGAAAAGTTTGTACCTGTCTCTTATGGCGCCAATTTCACCCAAGAAGCCTACTCGGTCTTCTTCGCTCATAACACCATTTGCTGACATCTCGTTATATCTGTCAATATTCTGAATAATGATTTGTTCGGCCTCTTCAATCGCAGACACCAGCGAAGAAACGTAATTCAAGTCATCGTAAACAATACTTTCTTGACGCAGCATATCGTTCCCATAATAAATACTATAAAAATAAATACCAACAATGGCACCTACCGAAAAAATCATAGCCAATAAAGGGAATTTTAACCAAATCAAATCTTCTTTTAGCGAACGCTTAGAAAGGGCCATAGTTAGGTTTCCCTTCTAATACTTAGCGCAAATTCGGCATTCACCGAATCTCCATCTAAAACCGTTACAATTTCAGTATCGGTACGAGTCTCAATAGGAAGAGAAATAGTTGATACTGAAACACCCGGCAATGAACTCAGTGCGTCAATTAGGGAATTTAGTCTATTACTGGACTCTTGAACGTCTTTTGTTTCGACAAGAACACCATAGAGCTTGAGATCAATGGCCAAATCACCGGCCAATATCGCATCAGTAAAAGTAATGTCCTCATTCGCAGAAATCAGATTCCAATCTATTGATGTCAGTTCTACAGCGGGGTGATTCACCAAGACCTGCCCAACCTCGGTTAGAATTCTCGTCGGCGAGCGAATCTCTTGAGAAATCTGAGCAAAGGCTTTGACAGCCAATTCCATAGCGTCCGAAGGGATAGGAGTCTCTGGAAAATCAGCGGTCAAGGCATCGTAATCTTCTTCAACCGCTTGCGTTTCTGCGCTAACCCTCGCAATAGTGGCAGTCCGATCAAAACTGTTGTACATAACCGGGATGGCAAGCAGAGTGCCAATGGTTACCGCAATCACCGAGAAAGCAGCCATTAGTCGTTTAGTCTGTTTCATATGGTAAAAACGTAAGGCTGCAGAAGGCGCATAGATATTTTCAAGTGCGCCAGTTCGAATTCCCCAGTCAAGACACAGCATTACCGCGGTAATCTTTTTCTGAGCACCACCAAATTTTCCGATTTGCATCATATCAATAGAATTATGGTGAACAATGCCATTGAAGCTTCCTTCACTATTATATTCAGCAAAATCACTTGCATCTAAATGCGGTGTAATAATGTGAACGTCTAATTTGCTATCGAACTCAACTAGGCTTATGCGTTCGAGATACTCTTTTGACTGCCGACAAGAATCGACGATAATTTGAGCATCCTGCACATTAGGATTCATTGGCAGCGGAGTCAATCTGCTAAACATCACCCTATCATTTTGGATTAGGGTCTGCCGAATACCTGATTGCTCCCAATTCACTAAGAGAATGGTGTCAGATGTTAGTAAGCCATACTCCATGGCAACCTTACATAGAGCATAAGCCGGAGTAGTGATACTTTGAATTGGTATTTCTTCATCAAGGAGTATTTCTATCCAAGGGTCAATACCCTGGCTTTTGGTAAGAGCGCTAAATAAAACACGATCGTCACGACGCCCACCTTCAATTCTTCCTAGAATACGTGCTGATCTATATTCGGTACCTCGAAAATGTTGGACGGCTTTGCGCTTTAGTAAGGTCCGGCGATCTAAGGCATTAGCGTGTGCAATTTGCTCAACAACAAAATCCTCTGCAACCGAGTCCACTAGAATTGTTATCGCAGTTTTACGATTGTCCGACAAATAGAACCGGAAATTATCAAACCCCGCATCATCGTCACCAAAGCGAGCAATGTTGGTGAGACGCTCGCCGTCCATAGTATGAACAGACATCCCATCAAAATTAATGAGCATGATTCTCTTAGCTGATGGCTTAAAGGGAGATTTCATCAATACACCTAAAATTGCATCTGACTGAGAGAGTCATAGACAGGTCCCATGACCGACAACATTACCCAGCCTAAAATAGTGCCCATGACTATGGTCATCACCGGTTGAATTAAAGCCTGAACCTTTTCTATTGAGTCTTTGATATCTCTTTCATAAAAATAACTTACATTTAGCAAAGCCTGATCAAGTTGCCCGGTGGCTTCTCCAACACGAATCATGCGCACCACTAGCGGTGGGAACAAACCGGTATTTTGAAAACTAACCGAAACACCTTTACCTTCTTGAATATCCTCTCTTGCCCGCGTCAAGGCGGCTTTAATTGCTTCGTTGCCAGCAATTTTTTCTGTGATCTCAATACACTGCAAAATAGGTATGCCGGCCTTATACATCATGGCAAAAAAGTTGGCAAAGCGGGAAAGTATTATTTTCTTTAGTACCGGGCCAATTTGCCAAATATTAAGTTTAAATGAATCTAATCGGTATCTAACTTCATAGCTTGTCGCAGCCAGAATTTTAACTACTATAAAAGTCAGTACCGGCATAATAGTGAACAGATACCAGTAATTAACAATAAAATCCGACGTCGCTATCAATGCCAAGGTATGGATGGGTAATTCTTGCCCAATACTTTCGATAAAATCGGTGAGCTGCGGCACAAGATAGATCATTAAAAAACCAACAACGGCAAAGATCGCTACCGCGATAAACGCCGGTGAAATCAACAGCTTTTTAGTGGTCGAAATAAGCTCATCCTGCCACTTAATCATATTATTTAAAGAAAGAAAGACATCTGGCAACTGGCCACTGGCCTCCCCTGCCGCTATCAAATTCACAAACATTTCATCGAATACTTTTGGATGTTCAGCTAGGGCATCTGAGAGCTTTTTACCATTCTCAATATCTTCAACTACAGTCGCAATGACCGATCTAAATGCTGCGACTTCGACGCTGTCTCTTAAGTCTTGTAGTCCATCTATGATGGATACACCGGATCGGGTAAGCTGCTCCATGTGGAAGCAAAAGTTGATTAAATCTATTCGCCTAATTGCCCCGCGCCTAGTGGACGCGCCTTTGTCCTCGACGAACTTACACTTGATTAGGTCTAAACCCATCCGCTGCAGGCGGTTTTCGAGAGCTAACTCATTCGCTGCATCCAGCTGTCCAGATTGCTTACGTCCTTTACCGTCTACTGCTTTATATTTAAATAGAGCCATAGCTACCTCAACGACTCACGCGACCAGTTAAGTCGACCACCCGAGTAATTTCATCAAGGCTCGTTGTGCCTTCCATAACCCGGCGGCAAGCGTCATCTGCTAGTGTTTTAAAACCGGTGGCTATCGCTGCCTTCGCCATTTCATGTGCTGAAGTATTCTGTGAAATCAGTTTTTTCATGTATTCATTAATTTTCAGAATCTCAAGAATTGATGTTCGTCCCTTGTACCCAGCTTGATTACATTTTTTGCAACCTACAGCTCGATAGATAACTATTTCACCAAGCTCATCTTCTTTTGCTAGCAGCTTGCGCTCCATGTCACCCACAGGATGAATTTCTTTGCAGTGAGGACATAGCCGACGCACAAGACGCTGAGCGATGATTCCTATAAGGTTGCTGGACATTATGTCTGGTAGGACACCAAGGTCATGTAATCTCGGAATCGACCCAACAGCTGAGTTTGTGTGCAGAGTCGAGAATACCTGGTGCCCAGTCATGGATGCACGAAACGCCATTTCAGAAGTGATGCTATCGCGTATTTCACCAACTAAAATAACATCAGGGTCTTGCCGCATCATTGAACGAATACCTTCGGCAAAACCCATTTTGGCCGCTTCGTTAATCGAGGTTTGGCGTATCATAGGCATGGGGTATTCCACGGGATCTTCCATGGTCATGATATTAATTGCTTCAGTATTAATATGATTCAATATCGAGTAAAGCGTAGTGGTCTTGCCACTTCCTGTCGGACCCGTGACCAAGATAACGCCTTCTGGCTTAGCCAGCATGATTTGGATGGAGTGCAGGTTATCGTCGGTCATCCCCAGCTTATCTAAGGAAACAATGCCCTTACGCCGGTCCAAAATACGTAAGACTACGTTCTCTCCGTAAGAAGTAGGTTGGGCGGCAACTCTGAAATCTATTTGCCTACCAATAAGCGACATCGAAATGCGGCCATCTTGAGGCGACCTTGATTCAGCTATATTCATATTACTAATCACTTTAAGCCGCACCACCATCGCCGGCCAGTAGCTTTTGTGCAAGCTTCGCACCTGCTTTAATACACCATCAATTCTATAGCGAATTCTTAGAAACGCCTCCTCAGGCTCAAAATGGATATCTGAGGCGTCCGCTTGCACAGCATCTGCCAATAAAGCGTTAATTAAGCGCACCATCGGATGATGATATTGATCTGCCTCGGACTGCAGGCTATCGATATCCACTTCGCCGGTTTCTATTTCTTGCAGAATGCCATCGATTGACAGCTCGAAGCCGTATATTTCTTCAGTAATTCTGGCGATATCAGCGTCGCCGCCCAACACCGGAGTAATGCTGATATCACCGTTGTGAAGCGCTTTAATCTGGTCTAATGCAACAATGTTGAACGTATCTGCCATCGCCAATGTCAGTACATTGTTTGCCCGCGAATAGGACAATGGCAATACCTTAAAGCGTCTAGCAATATCTTGAGGAACCATTTTTATAGATTCAGAATCGATCACAGTATTGCTAAGATCGACGCTTTCATAACCAGTATTTTCACTTAGTGCATCGCGGATAATAGAGTCAGTTACAAACCCCAACTGAATCAATACGGCCCCGATACGCTCGCCGATAACTTTTTGCTCGAGTAAGCCAATCTTCAGCTGGTCCGCTGTGATCGCACCTTTGTCGATTAGTATCTCGCCTAAACGCTTTTTTGGCTTTTCCCCTTGCAATTCACTCACTGGGAATTTGCCCTGCTAAGACTTTCGAGCCTTGCCCTTGCGATACTCAAATCAAAATTAGAGGGGAATCTGGTGGCCAGAGCTAGCGCCTCTTCATAAAAATTTAATGCTGGCCCCCGTTTATTCAATCGCTCCAAACTCACCGCAAGATTAAACGCGTAATCAGGACTGATTGCCGCCCCGCTCTGGCTATTAGATTTTGCTAGTTGAAGGGCCTTAAAATAATACCTCTGGGCATCAGTCCAGCGCGAGTGACTTGCATAAAAATTTCCCAAGGCAAACGACAGCGGTGCCACGTTTGGGTTTTGCGAATCTAATCTGCGCAGCTCTCGCTCTTGCTCAGCAGGGGTGCCTAATGGTGCCAGGGCACGAATGGCTGTCTTGGCTAGCGCATTCGATGGATCTAAGCTAAGCACTCTGGAATACAGGCCCATGGCCAAACTTACTTCTTGAGCACTGCCAGCAATGGCAGCCAAACCAAGCAGTGCGTCAATATTTTCTGGCGTGTCAGTTAAGGTTTGTTCATATAAATCTCGCGCAAGATTCAAATCACCATTTTGGTAAGCTCTGAAGCCTTCGGTGAGCGATGGCGCGATGGCTTGCGGCTGATTAGTTCGTCTAAAACTAACCAAATCACGCGCTGCAGGCGCGGCCCTAGGCGCGATATTTGCAACAGCATCTAGAGTGCCCCCACTGGCCATTTGCGAGTCGGAAATTGAAGATCCTGCAGAACTCGATGAAGGGTTCGGTGCCGGACTTGATGGCGTGCTCGGTGAAGCAGGGCCAGAGATAGGATCCGCTGCAACAAGGTTTTCAACTGGCTGATCGACAACCTCATTACTCAAGCTAACAGGAGCTGCAGGGGCAATATCAGGTCTAGCTTCCAGCGGCGTTTGCTGGTTTACAGAGAAGTCCTCGATGCGGCTCAGATTGAGAGTTTGTAAGCTAGCTGACGGCTGACTAATGACAGCCGCCGTGTTGTCTGCGACAGCATCAAGGCCATATAAAGCTTCGGTCTGAAGAGAATTCACGCCTGTACTGCCTTGACTCGCCTCATCTCTTGTCGTCACAGAAGCCATACTCTCCTCTTCGACAACCAAATCCATTATAGAATTATTATTCTCAAACGGTTGACCGACAGGGACATTATCCGCAAGGAGAGAAATCCCGCTATTGGCGGTTAAAGAGATAGACAAATAAAACCCTAATCCGATTACCACAACCGCAGCGATTCCAACGACGGCTAGTAGCAATGGCCGGGTACTCTTTTGGCCCTGTTTCTTGGCCGAAAATACACTTTTCGCTGATTCGCGGCTGCCTGCCGTGCGCTGGACTATCGACTCTGGCGCTGCCTTGACCTGAGCGGTCGCAACGGTTGCTTCCTTAACCGGGTCAGTGTTTCTTGCAACAGTTTTGGGGAGCGCACTAGGTTCCTGCTTTGCCAGTTCAGCACTAGCTTTAGATACCGCCTGCTCAAGCTTACTGGACAACAAAAAACTGGAAATACTGTCAGTATCTTCATCCTGGCCACGAAAAGACACTTGTTCTGCCTCAGCCTTGTCGCCACCGTCTACGGAAAAATGCAATTGATCTGTCGTATAGCTTTGAGTTGAAGCCGTGGTTTGCAGCTTTGGCTCAAGCTCTAAAGAAAAGGGGCCGGTGTCAGTATCGATAGCCGGTTCAAGACTCTCTGCCTGAACTACATTGGCCGAAGGCTCTGTTGTTCCTTTGTAATCAATACTAGACAGCGACGGCTCGCCTGATACAGGTTCGGTTGCTACGGACCTAGGAGTTGCTGGTTCAAGCTTGTCGGTATTGGTAAAATTTATTTGGTCAGCTGGCTCGACGGCAGCGGCCTGTTTTGGAGAAGTTAATTCAGCGGCAGGCACAGCTACTTCAGCCGACGAAGCAGCTTTTTTGTCTTTCTCAGCCTGTTTTTTGGACTCTTCTGCTTTGCGCAGAGCATCCATCAATAAACTCATGATTATGTCTCTTGTGTGCTATTGGTATGCACCAGACTTACCTAAAATGGTGACGAGAAAGTGCCTGAAAACGAATTAAGGTTGGCGCTATTTGGCAGATACTGCCGGTAATCTTCCAAGTCTCCTTCAACACTATTGCTGCGGATCACTACAGGTCGAATAAATATTATCAATTCAGTTTTTACCTTGTTTTCATCTCGGTAGTTAAACAAATTCCCAATTCCTGGCAGTCGATTAGCGCCTGGCAAACCTTGAGCTTCTAAGTCGACAGTATCTTGCATCAAGCCGCCAAGAACCGCGATTTGGCCACTGTCTACCTGCATAATTGACTCAATTTCTCTTATTTGAATCTCAGGAATCGAATTGACAACACCCGCTTGCCTGAGCGCTGGATTAGGGTCATCAACAAAGCGTAGTATTCGAGAAATTGTTGGCCTCACATTGAGAGTTACTTTGTCTCCCTCGCTAATTTGAGGAGTCACAGCCATAGTAAAGCCTACCGGTACGGTATTAACTATACTGTTAAATACTGGAGGAATTGCCGGGCTTGTTGCTGTTCCCGGAAAGCCTGGCTCTACTTCTATGTTAAAGTAAATACGGCTATCAACCACTCGCAGCATTGCGGTTTGATTATTTAAAGCCATTATTCTTGGGCTTGATAAAACCGTGGTATCACCAAACTGATTTAGCAGGCTGATTGTCGCGGCAACGCCATCGGCACCGTCACCCTTGTCTATTGTCAGCACATTATTCGGTGCATTACTGAGATTCAGTCCAGTTAAATTTTGGACAAAATTAACCTGCCCGCTGTCTCGCCCCAACACCCCCCAATCGACTCCAGATTGATAGCGATCGCTCAATGTTACCTCAACTATAGTGGCTTCTATAAGCACCTGATAAAGTGCGCGAGTTCTTACAGTTTCAATGAACTCATAAATTTCTTCATGTTGTTTCTCCGTCGCCCGGACAGAGACTATACCGCTTTCTGGGCTAATGATTACCGCACTAGCACTGCCCTCTTCCTCTACATTCTCACCTATCAAAGCAGCTACGTTAAGCGCTAACGTATTCCAAAAATCGTTTGCCGAACTTTGATTCAGCGTGGTGGACGAGCTATTTGTAGTCTCTTCGCTGCTTCCGCCAATACCAGATACGACATTAACAGACGATGAAGTACTGCGAGCAATATTCACATAGTCAATTTGATAGTTGCGAACAACAGGTGAATCAGGCTCGACCACTAAATAATCGTCACGCTCAAACGCCCAGCGAATATCAATCTGCCTCGATATACGCTGCAAAATTTGAGACAGTGATTGATCTATGGCATTAATACTAACTGAGCCCTCAATTGAAGGGCTCACATCGACATTTATCTGTGCATCTCGAGCCATCGCAAAAAGCAATTCTCTTACCGGTACGTCTTGCACTACGACTGAATATAGCTCTATTGGCGTAGCTGCCTGAGGCATCGAAACCACCGGTGGAGGAGTCACAATATCCGGAATGTCTGAAACTTCTGTGCTTTGTTCTGCAGCCAAGTGCCTACTTTCAAATGGCACGTCTTCACGATCAAGAGGCGAAGGTAAGCTTTCGCATCCTGACAGTGCAACAACACCTAAAAACAAGAAGGTACGTTTCGCAGACTCTTTAAAATACATGGGTGCTACTCCGACATCAACGCGGCAACTACATTGTTCGAATTACATTCGAGACCGCTTATATTTTGCACAAAAGGATTAAAATTATGAAGCTGTTCTGGAAGCTCGTCTATAAACTTACTTGCAACGCTTAAGCCAGAAAAACTACCATGCTTGATCGTCCAGTACGCCTGACCCGACAGGGTCGACATACAGACGTAAGAGTCCTCGATAAGCTCTGCCGCCGACAAAATCTCTAAAAACGATTCTGCAAATTCCAGATTATTCATTTCCCCAGATAAGAATTGAACGGTGTACCCCTGCCGATCAGCATCACCAAGCCACTTTAAAGTTGCCTCGCTACGCGCTTTAACTAGAAAAGGTGCTCCTGAGTTAATGACCATATTCATGCCAGAGCTCATATCTGAACTATTACCTGAATTCAGCTCGGAGCCAAATTCGCTTACTGACCATGGAACTTCCTGAACCGGAGATACCAAAGCTAGAGCCGCTGGGGTCGGCATCGCCGACACCAATTCAGCGGGGTCTTCGAAAGATGCCAAGCTCTCTGGCTCCAAGCTCTCAGCCGCGGGCGCTTGCAAAGATTTTAAGACGGCCTTTACAGGCTGAGTCTGAACCGGTGTTTTAACTGCAGCCGCAAGCACCAGCGAGCTCGTCTCAGGCATTGAACTGGCTATCCCAGCAGTACGAGGCCATAGCACCAATGTCACCACCAAGGTAACCGCCACTAATCCTACGCCAGCAATTCGAAGCGGGGGAAATAGCTTATCTAATATTGAAAATGAGTATTCACTGTCTCGTATTGCAGCGTAAACATGCCTAGCTGTAACAACCGGAGGAACATCGGGCCCCAGCTTTTCAGGTAAATTAAGCACGTTTTCAGAAAAAGCAGAAAGCAGCGCTTTGTCAGATAGAATATTAATACGACGAGTAAGCCCACCGGATGTTTTTGCGATCATCCACTCGGCCGCTGTGGTAAAAAGCCTCGGGCAAGGACAACCTGCCGCACCGAGACGAAAGCGAATGTAGGCGGCTGTTTGCCCGACAGTCAGCGGGGACAAATAAAAGCTGTGTGTTATCCGCTCTCTTAACTGCCGTATATGCTTAACACTTAAATTTTTATCCAATTCCGGTTGCCCAAATAAAATTATTTGCATCAGCTTATCGCGATGGGTTTCAAGATTACTGAACAGTCTAATTTCTTCCAAGGTTTCTACCGGCATACCCTGGGCTTCCTCGATAATCACTAATACCTTGCGATCGGCGCTATGCTGTTTTAGCAAATGATTCTGCAGTTGTTGCATCACCAACAGCTTTGAAGTGTCTCTGCGAACAGCCAGCTTTAATTCAAACGCCACAGCGTAAAGAATATCGTCGGGGGTCAGATTTGGGTTCGCGATATAAACCACTTCAGTGGTTTCGGGTAACTGCTCTTCCAGCATACGGCACAGCATAGTTTTTCCACTGCCAACTTCACCGACCACTTTCAATATACCTTCGCCGCTGGCTATTGCGAACAGCATGGCATCTAGCACCACGCCACGGCCCTGATTATCTCCAGAATAAAACAAGGACGTATCGGGAGTAATGCGGAATGGGTGACGCTTTAATGAAAAATAATCTTGATACATAGTGACTCGGCCTCGGCCTGCTGTTGCACGTACACTGAATTTTGAATTTCCAGCACTAAAGCCTGAAATAAAAATCAGTTCTAGTCCTTTGTATCGTTAAGTAACTGAAAAAATTAACTAAAAAACTAAATAAAAGCTAAAAATCCTTGGCCTTTTTGGTGGGTTTTCCCATTCTTAACCATCGAGCCGGTAAACTGGCTGAACTAATCAGCAATTTTCCAACTTGCTTAGCGGATAGAGGTGATTTGGGGATCGACTTTGGCAGAGTCGAGTAACGCCTGCAAAGCCGCTTTTTTCAGTATGGTTTCACAATAGAGGCAAGAAGAGCGGAGGCTGATAGGTTGAAAATCACGACACTATCGGTGCAACCAGGCACCCGCCCACGAGAGCCCAGCGATAACGCCGATCACAATTGAGCGATGAGTTGCTCTTATTTTGTCGTATTTTGACTTATTTCAAGTCGGCGCTTTGGCCGGCAGATCAGCACGAACACCTAGAAAGCCAAAATGTAATTGTAAGGACATCAACCAGCAGCGCGCTCTCTCCAAAAGTTTTTTGCCACGCCCTGCTAGCCAAGCACCGTCCTGAAATGTATTCCCAAATTCCTGTGCCGGCATTCAATAACACCGACACTTTCTGGGTTGGCGAATACTTCCTAAGCTGTTTCTCAGAACCTACCGTAAATAAGAAAACACGGAATTCTTCCACCTCTACACCAAAATACATCAACAATATCCAAGGCCTCTTAAACCATGAAGAATAGTTCTTAGATCCGATTACCAGGATCATCAATGTAAAACATCCCTTCGCACGCAGGGGCGTTTTTCTCTCTCCTATTCTTTAGCGAATTAGCCTCATTCAATACCAATCAATTCGCCCTTCTTTACCGTCACCTCACGTCTTTGAGAATGGACAAAACAATAGGCTTGAGGTAGCCTCTTGAGTGGGTCTGGATAAAATCAAACGCACTAAAAACTAACCCAAGCCATTGATTAAATAAGATTTTTATAATTAGCCATTAATGGCGGTGGCATCAAGCCACACTCGCAGACTCAAATTAAACCAACAATAATGGAGAGGCGATAGATGACAATAAGATCAGAGAGCTTTAAACGTTTCAAGAAGCCCTTACTCCTTGGAATCCTGCTGTTTTGCCCAAGCATTTTGCAGGCCCAAGACCAAGAAACAGTGGAATGGACCACTCTGGGTAACGACTTCGCGCACACTCGATATTCCCCCGCTCACGAAATAACAGCAGATAACTTTAGTGATCTCGAGATGGCATGGGAATGGGATGGTGCGAGCCTTGGAGCTATCAGTGGACGCTCTACCCCGAGCTATATCAACGGCACCTTATACACCGTCGCTGGCGCACGTCGACACGTGGTTGCTATAGACCCCAAATCAGGAGAGACCATTTGGAGCTATCGACTTCCAAACACCGAACGCTGGGAGTATTCAATGCGCGCCGACTACGGCAAAGGCATTGGGTACGCGGAAATCGATGGCAAAGGTGTAATATACATGATTACACCAGGGTTCTTTCTAACGGCTTTAGACGCTAAGACCGGATCCCCCTTAGAAGGTTTTGGTCAGCCAGTGCCCATCGAAGGCTTTCCTGAAACCGGCGTTGTCGATCTGCTTGCGGACCTGGGTCATCCCTATGATCCCTATAAGGGCATCCCTTTGGAGACCGGCTATATTACTGGCTCCTCACCCCCGATCGTCGTCAATGATGTTGTGATTGTTGGCAACTCTGCAGAGCAGGGCTATCACCAATCTAGGATTGAAAACATACCCGGTGACATCTTGGCTTACGACGCAAGAAGCGGAGAACTGCGCTGGAAATTTAACGTGATTCCAAAACCTGGCGAATACGGCCACGAAACCTGGGAAAACGACGCATGGGAGTGGACTGGTGATGTTTCTTCATGGGCTCCCATATCAGCCGATGTAGAAAATAATATCGTCTACATCCCGACCAACGGCGCGACCATCGACTACTATGGCGGTTTTCGTCCCGGTGATAACCTCTTTGGCACAAGCTTAATCGCGCTCGACGCGAGTACAGGTGAAAGGCGCTGGCATTTTCAAACTGTTAAGCACGATATCTGGAATTACGACAACCCAACCGCGCCAATTTTATTGGACTTGGAATTACCTGGGCAAGGCAAGGTACCTGCAGTCGCACAGGTGACCAAACAAAGTTTCATTTATGCATTTAACCGTTTAACAGGTGAGCCACTATGGCCCATCGTTGATCGGCCCGTTCCGCAATCAATTGTGCCGGGTGAAAAGCTGTCCCCCACTCAACCGTTCCCTACTAAGCCAGCACCTTTTGATATTCAAGGCATTACCTTAGATGACCTAGTTGATTGGACTCCAGAATTACGCCAACAGGCCATTGAAGCCTTGGCAGAATTTGAGATGGGACCGTTATTTAACCCAGCTATTCAACGTGGTAATGAGCTTGGGAAAAGAGCCTCATTGTTTTGTCCAGGCGGTGGCGGCGGCGCAAACATCACAGCACCACCGGTTGCCGACCCTGTATCTGGTTATCTTTACGTCTCCTCCCGCTCCAGCTGTAGTCCAATACAATTGGTGCCAGGTGAAGAAGCTGATTTGCAGTACAGCGCCCCTACAGGGTCGACTTTCTCTCGCTATGCCAACGGCCCAAGCGCGGGAGTGGTTCGACACCCTGCAGGCATTCCTATTTGGAAGCCACCTTATAGCCGCATCACGGCGATTGACATGAACACTGGCGAGCACGCTTGGGTAATCCCCACGGGCGAAACTCCAGCGAGAGTGAAAAACAACCCGGCCCTGGAAGGTATTGATATTGGCAATACCGGAACTGGAAATTTAGTGCCTATGACCATTACATCAGAAATGCTGATCTACTCTGATGTTAGAACAGACGGCACGCCGGTGCTGTACTCTATTAATAAAGCCAGTGGCGACATTATGGCTGAAGTAGAAGTACCGGCAAGAAGCCGTTATGGAATGAGTACGTGGGTTCACGAGGGGCATCAGTATATCATGCTGCAAACTGGATCCAAACTCACCGCCATGGCGTTGCCAGGGGTCGAGTCTAGCTACGGTGGCGCGCACTGAAAAACCGGTAGCAGTTTGTGTGCTACTTGAAAGCAACTTGATTTGCTCTCAATAAAAAGCCCGGCCGCTTGCCAACGGTCGGGTTTTTTATTTTAATATCTGGCATCTACTTTTATCTGCTTACAGCTGTTAATAACCGCAATTATGTCATTTGACAACAAGCGGCACTGCGAATCCGTGGCACCAAATTGGCGCTGACATTATATCGTTCTGATTTGAGAAAAGTCAGTGTAGCCCATGAGTATCTTTTCTATGCCATCTTGTTTGCGAGTACGCATACCGCTTTTAATACCCTCGAAGTGTATTTCAGCAGCAGGCGCTTTCCGCAAAATCATTTTTTTGACCTCGGGGGTGCTCATCAGCAATTCATGGACACCCATTCGACCTCTATAACCGGTATCAAGACAGTCAAGACAGCCAGGTGCTTTATATAGTGTAAACTCATTTTTTTGAGTAAAGTCTCGCCTCCATTCTTCAATTTGTTTAATCACGTCTTCATCTTCAGGGTCTGACCTTGATCCATCTGGAACAGCTTCCCGACAATACTCCACCGCCAAAAACTCAAGCTCACGCCGATCTGGAACATAAGGTTTTTTGCAAGAAGTGCAAAGAGTTCTTGTAAGTCTTTGAGACAGAATTCCCACAATCGAATCGGCAAAGTTAAATGGATCCATTCCCATATCTAGCAACCGAACTATGCTTTCTGATGCGCTGTTAGTATGCAGTGTGGATAGCACTAAGTGGCCAGTTAATGAGGCTTCAATGGCAGTCTGCGCAGTTTCTTGATCGCGCATCTCGCCGACCATTATGATGTCAGGATCCGCTCGCAGAAATGCTCGCATGGCACCAGAAAAAGTCATTCCAACTTTTTCATTAACCTCTACCTGGCGAAGCCCCGGCTGAGTAATTTCTACTGGGTCTTCAGCGGTCCATATTTTGCGCTCATTATTGTTTAGATAGTTTAGCACTGAGTGAAGAGTTGTACTCTTACCAGAGCCAGTAGGTCCGCAAACAATAAAAAGCCCATGCGGTCTGGAAATACCATCCAATAGCATATCCAAATTTTTGCTGCTTAAACCAATCGCATTGACTGGCATGCATTTACCGCCGCTAAGCAAACGAATAACCACGTCTTCAATACCACCAGATGTGGGTATTGTAGCAACGCGAAGCTCCACATCAATTGGCGCGAAATGCCGAAAGTTAATCTTACCGTCTTGAGGCTTGTTCTTGTTCGAAATGTCTAGGTGCGCCATTACCTTGATACGCGATACAAAAACCGCTCGGTATTTGGTGGGAAACTTATAATAAGTAGACAAAACACCATCTTTTCTGAACCGAACAACTACTTTTTGCTTACCTAATCCAGGCTCAATATGAATATCAGAAACCTTTTGACGATAGGCATCTTCGACAATCTTATTAACAATTCTTACAACAACATTATCGGTGACCTGTGATGTTTCAACTGCAGAAAAAATGGTTGCATCGTATGACTCATCTTCACCAGCACCATCTTCGTCGCTTTCATCAAAGTCTGATATTGTCGACTGGATGTCTTCAGATGAGTAATAGAATTGTAACGCCCAATTTATGTCTTCTGGGGACGCCATCACCGGCTCTACATACTTATTGATATTAAAACTTAAAGCATCAGTAACCTGCCAGTCCATTGGGTTTTCAATGGCTACTACAATTTTTCCTTCATAAACGTATAGCGGAACTACCTTATGCTTAAAAGCAATCGCCGCCGTAAGCAAGCGAATAACATCCGGCTCGACAATAAATTCGCGCAGATTAACAAATGGGATACCTAGCTTTTTAGCAAGACATTGCTGAATCTCGCTTTTCGCAATTACACCTTTCGTGACCAAGATCTCACCTAAAGCGCTTTTACGTTTTTTCTTTTGTTCTTTAAGGGCTTCTTGAAGCTGAGCTTCGGTGACCAGATCTTCGCTAATTAAGATCTCACCGAGCTTCAAATTTGGCATGTGTTTTTGCCTGGACAGCGCGTTTTCTAACTCATCAGCGTCAACGATCTTCTGATTAATAAGATAGTCACCAATAAGGCGAGAGCGCTCAACCTGCTGGTCCTTTAGAGCGGTCTCCAGCGCGTCTTGAGATATTTGCTTATCTTGAACCAGCATGTCGCCGATTTGACCGCCGATGACGTGATTCTGTATTGCCACTTTTGATACAAATAGATGAGTGCAGTAACGCCATTTTCGACCTACTTTTGTTTGCTCATACAGATGTATGCCATTCTTATCTGTCCGAGACCCATAGGTCTTGCCAGTTATCTCTGTACGATCTTTAAAATATACTTCAAAAGACCGAGAATCAGATTCGACATCAATTCCTTGGTGGCCGGATTCTGGAGTGCCCGACCCAGAGGATAAAATAAGTTGGTAGGGCTTCTCTAAGCGCATAAACTTGATTGCATTCATATCCATTACGGTCGATACCGCCGCACGATTCTCCATCACACTGATCATCTCTGATGAGGTATCAAAGGACAGAAGCTTACCTTTAACTCGCACAGAATTATTTAGTTCTACAGTTACTGATGTACTGGTGTAATCGCCGCCTTCATGAACCTCGGAGAATGGCGGCGGCTGCAAATCAACACGAAGCCCGTTTAGCAATTCGTTCTGTGGCGCTTTTTCAGGTTGTCGTGGCATAGAAGCTGTATCAGCAGGCATAGATTTTTCTCAATTCAATCAGGTATAGCAAAATCATAAGCGTATGATTTTAATGTTTTATTACGAAGCCGGACGAGCTGGCAACAATTAGCATAACCGTCAACTTCAATTACTGTATCAGGAATTTATATAGCGTACAATTTGCTCATTAATGCCGGTTCAGTTGTAAAAGCAAATTGCTTCTAGCGAAACTAGGCAGGCAATAAGTCTATCTCTAAACCAACTTAAAGCGAGATATAAACCCCGTCGTCATAGCTACACCAAAAAGAACCAAAATACAGCCTGCGACCATATAGCTGGTAATAGTTTCACCTAGGAACAAAGCCCCCCAGACAATACTAAAAAGGGGAATCATAAACGTCGAGGTTATCGCTTTGTGGGACCCAATCCGCACAATGAGCCTGTAAAACATCAAATACGCAACACCTGTACACATTACTCCTAAGCCTAGCACGCTAAACCATATCGAAGCAGAAGGCATTGACTGAGGTAGGGAATAAAAAGCAAATGGAGCCAAGCAAACACTCGCACAAAATAGGCTTCCCACTGTAATAGCCAGCCCGCTAATTCCTTGCAGCTTGTACGCTGTTATATTCACCGCTGTGCCATAGAACATCGCCGCAGTTATGCCTGCAATAATAGCCTTTCCATTTGAAGCTAATGGTGACTCACTGCCAGGATCAAACACAAGAACAAGGACGCCAGTAAATCCGACAATTAAGCCCAATACCGACGTTACAGTCATTCTCTGCGACCAAAACACAAAAGCTATAATTGCCGCAAAAAAAGGCACTGTGGAGTTGAGCACCGAAGCAAAGCCTGCACCTATACTTAAGGATGCATAGGCAAGAAGACAAAATGGAATCGTCATGTTAGTGAGGCTCACAAGCAAAATTAGTTTCCAATTTGCAAGTGCCTCACGATGCTTGCCCATAATTATACAAATTGGGAGCAGCAGCAACAACGCACTAAGTACACGCATTTCTATCAAAAAGGCAGGGCCTAAAACAGGCGAAGATATCCGTAAAAACAAGAACGAAGACCCCCAAATTGCAGAAAGCAACACAAGTTCTGCATAGTCACGCAAAGTAGGAGAGTTCATATTGAGGTCCGTCTATGACGGCCCTGCGGCGTTACTGCAGGGCCGACGAGCTAGAGGCTAAGCCGATGCGAAGATAATTTAAATATTCCCGTAAGACGCCTTAGCCGCAGCAACTGCTGAAGCTGCCTCACAAGAATGACCAAGACTGGAAAGAACATTACCAAGAGCCGAGAGGCTAAAAAGCACATTGCGCTGATTACTTGCAAACCCCATAAGGCCGATTCGCCATACCTTGCCAGCAAGAGCGCCCAACCCAGACCCTATTTCTAAATCGTAGTCAGTTAGCAATGCTTTTCGTAGTGCGGCGTCATCGATTGTTGAGGGAAACGACACTGTATTGAGCTGTGGCAGCCTAAATTCCTCATCAACCACAAAACCCAAGCCGAGTGCTTTTATGCCTGCAGCAAATGCAGCATGGTTTCGCGCATGTCGCGCCCAAGAATTTTCAAGACCTTCTTCTTTAACAATAACCAATGATTCGTGAAGGGCATACAAGGAGTTTACAGGCGCGGTATGATGATAAGCCCGCTTAGAAGCACCTCCCCAATAACCCATTACTAAGTTTAAATCTAAAAACCAGCTCTGAACCTGCGTTTTGCGTTGACGAATTACTGAAGCTGCCTGATCAGAAAAACTAACAGGTGATAACCCCGGCACACAGGAAAGACACTTTTGTGTGCCTGAATAAATGGCATCTATCCCCCACTTATCAACATACAGCTCAATACCGGCCAATCCAGTAACTGAGTCCACGATCGAGAGACAACCATATTTCTGTGCAAGCCCACATAGAAGTTCCACATCGCTTCGAGCCCCTGTGGATGTTTCCGCGTGCACAAATGCCAAAGCTTTGGCGTCCGGATTCTTTTTAAGCACTGCTTCCACCTTGTTGCAATCTATGGTTTTGCCCCATTCCTCCTCGATCATTACCGGCACCGCGCCGCAGCGCAGCGCATTTTCTTTCATGCGCCCGCCGAAAACTCCATTCTGGCAGATCACCACTTTATCCCCAGGCTCTAGGAGATTAACGAAAACCGTTTCCATGCCCGCCGATCCCGGTGCAGACACTGGCAGTGTGAGTTCGTTTGTAGTTTGAAAAACGTATTGCAACAATTCCTTTATTTCATCCATCAAATGAATAAATGCCGGATCCAAGTGGCCGATAGTCGGACGGGAGAGCGCCTCGAGTATTCTAGGGTTAACATCTGATGGGCCCGGGCCCATGAGGGTTCTAAGAGGAGGATGAAATGAATTGGTCATGAAAATTCCTAGTTTGCGTCTAAAATGGGCCTAATATGAGCAATAAGATGGAAGAAATTCCTTCTGCGCCGAAGATCTGAATCTTAGTAGACGGTTCAACAACCAGCCAAATTATACTAAGGCAATGACTCCCTGAAAAATTCTCTAGGTTAGTCTGCGTATTATACGTTGAACCAGCAGAAACAAAAAAGCCGAGTAAACTCGGCTTTTTTGTTTGATACGTAATCTGAGCTTAATCGTCAACGGCGTTTTCAGCACTACGAGGACGATCAACTAACTCGACATAAGCCATAGGTGCCTTGTCGCCAGTTCTCTCTCCACATTTAAGGATGCGTATGTAGCCACCTGGGCGATTTACATAGCGCGGACCGAGCTCAGTGAAAAGCTTACCAACAGTTGCCTTGCTGCCAGTACGAGCAAACGCCAAACGGCGATTCGCTACACTATCTTGCTTAGCTAATGTTATTAAAGGCTCAGCAACCGAGCGAAGCTCTTTGGCTTTTATGAGTGTGGTTCTAATTATTTCGTGCTCCACTAATGACGTAGTCATATTGCGGAACATGGCTTGTCGGTGCGAACTATTTCTATTGAGTTGGCGACCGCTCTGTCTATGACGCATAACTAATTACCTATTTTCTTTTCTATTGGCCCGAGTTGCTTACGCAGCTCGATCGTCAGATTTTAGACTAGATGGAGGCCAGTTTTCTAGACGCAAACCTAGAGACAATCCACGTGTAGCCAATACATCTTTAATTTCGGTTAGTGACTTCTTACCTAGATTCGGAGTCTTAAGCAACTCGACTTCCGTACGCTGAATAAGATCACCAATGTAATAAATATCTTCTGCTTTCAAGCAGTTTGCCGAGCGTACAGTTAACTCGAGATCGTCTACAGGACGTAGCAAAATCGGGTCAATTTCGTCTTCATGAACCTCAGGCTCAGACGCGATTTCGCTCTGCAAATCAACGAAGACAGCAAGCTGATGCTGCAAAATCGTCGCTGCACGGCGAATAGCTTCTTCTGGATCGATAGTGCCGTTGGTCTCGATATCGATAACCAACTTGTCTAAATCTGTTCGTTGTTCAACTCGAGCACTCTCTACAGCGTAAGACACTCGAATTACAGGAGTATACGAAGCATCAAGGATTAGTCTGCCAACCGCTCTAGTTTCATCGTCCTCTGAAACACGACTGTCCGCTGCCGAATAACCTCTGCCTTTACGCACGGTCAAACGCATATTGAGTTCACCGTTAGTATTAAGATGAGCAATTACATGATCAGGATTTACGATTTCAACATCGTTATCTATAGCAATATCACCAGCGGTAACGATGCCAGATCCCTTTTTGTTTAAGGTAAGCACAGCTTCGTCTTTGTCGTTTAACGTTATTGCTACACCCTTAAGGTTAAGTAGAATCTCAATAACATCTTCGCGGACGCCTTCAATCGTACTGTATTCATGAACAACCCCGTCGATCTCAACTTCTTCAACAGCGCAACCAGGCATGGAAGATAGCAAAATGCGGCGCAGGGCATTACCTAGAGTGTGGCCGAAACCGCGCTCTAATGGTTCCAAAACCACTTTCGAATGACACGAATCGAACTCGTCAACGTTTATCAACTGTGGTGTAAGGAAGTCTGATAAAGAAATTTGCATGTAATCCACCTTTTGTGTGACTAATTCACTACTTGGAATAAAGTTCGACGATCAAGCTTTCGTTGATCTCAGCAGGTAAATCAGTTCGCTCAGGTTTACGCGTGAACTGCCCTTCCAACTTTGTTTGGTCAACTGACACCCAATCGATATCGGTGCGCTGTGCTGCCAACTCCAATGCAGATTTAATTCTTAGCTGCTCTTTAGCTTTTTGACGGACCGCAATTACGTCACCTTCTGACACTTGGTAAGACGCAATGTTCACTACGACATTGTTAACAGTAATCGATTTGTGAGCGACCAACTGCCGAGACTCAGCACGTGTGCAACCAAAGCCCATGCGATAAACAACATTGTCTAATCGACATTCAAGAAGCTGCAGCAAATTTTCGCCTGTAGCACCTTTCAACCGAGCGGCCTCTTTATAGTAACCACGAAACTGCTTTTCTAGAACGCCATAAGTGCGGCGAACCTTTTGCTTTTCTCGTAGCTGAACACCATAGTCAGAAAGACGTCCACGTCTTGCTCCATGCTGTCCTGGAATATTTTCAGCTTTGCACTTACTCTCGATTGGGCGTACGCCACTTTTGAGGAACAAATCTGTTCCTTCACGACGAGATAGTTTCAACTTTGGGCCGAGGTAACGGGCCATACTTTCTTCTCCTGTGCTCTTAGATTTTCAGAAGAGCTTCTGATTTATACGCGACGTTTCTTCGGTGGTCGGCATCCATTGTGAGGAATTGGGGTAACATCAGTGATGTTGCCAACTCGTAACCCGCAAGTGTTTAGCGCTCTGACTGCAGACTCTCGTCCTGGGCCAGGTCCATTCACTTTTACGTCCAAACTTTTTAAGCCATAAAGCTCAACTGCGGCCTTACCTGCTTTTTCCGCTGCTACTTGAGCTGCGAAAGGTGTGCTCTTACGAGAACCACGGAAGCCGGAGCCACCAGCAGTCGCCCAACTTAGCGCGTTACCCTGCCGATCAGTAATCGTAATTATAGTGTTATTAAAGGAAGCGTGGATGAATGCCATCCCGTCGATGACAGGAGTGCGCGCTTTCTTCTTAGTCGACTTAG
>JBLHTH010000041.1:0-21500 GCA_047627195.1 Pseudohongiellaceae bacterium
TTTGCTAGTACTATACCGCCCCTCGTGGGCCGTTAGCTCAGTCGGTAGAGCAGTTGGCTTTTAACCAATTGGTCGTGCGTTCAAGTCGCACACGGCCCACCATTATTTTTTTCTGATGCAAATCTGTTTCAGAACCCACGATATCTAAAGCCGCTAATGTGGTTTCGATACAGCTAACTTACATGTTTTAAGCATACTGACTTAGCTATGAGTACTACCCCATCTACTAATCATCAGGCAAAGCTAACTGCAGATCGGCAAGTGGTTCGTCTGTACCTAGATAAAGCGACCAAACCTCCAGTTCTGTCTGCAACGCAAGAGTCTCTCGTGTTGGAAGAGATTCGAGATCTATTAAGTTCAAAGCGGGCAAAAATCGTAGCCCATTACTACACCGACTCAGCCTTGCAAGACTTGGCAGAGGCTAGCAATGGCTTTGTTGGTGACAGCCTCGAAATGGCCAGATTTGGCCGCAACTGCGATGCCGATATCTTAGCAGTAGCGGGCGTGCGGTTTATGGGTGAGACGGCAAAAATTCTCAGTCCAGATAAAACTGTTCTCATGCCGACATTAGAAGCGACCTGCTCCTTGGACATTGCTTGCCCGGTAGAAGAGTTCTCGAAATTTTGCGATGAGCATCCAGAGCGAACAGTAGTGGTGTATGCAAACACGTCGGCAGCGGTTAAGGCCAGAGCAGATTGGGTTGTAACCTCAAGTATCGCTTTAGAAGTTGCTGAGCATCTGTCACAGGCCGGTGAGAAAATAATTTGGGCGCCGGACAAGCATTTGGGTGCTTACATACAAAAGTCCACTGGTGCCGATGTCCTGCTGTGGGATGCCGCTTGCATAGTTCATGAGGAGTTCAAGGCTAGGGGCTTGCTCGACATTAAGGCTATCTATCCTGATGCGGCAATCCTAGCGCACCCCGAATCTCCAAGTGCCGTGTTGGATATAGCCGATGTAGTGGGAAGCACTACTCAGATTATTAACGCCGCTAAAACTATGCCCAATAAGCAATTTATTGTCGCTACCGACCAAGGCATATTTCATAAGTTACGTCAGGTTGCGCCGGATAAAGAATTTATAGTGGCACCTACAGCGGGCAACGATGCCACTTGTCGCAGCTGCGCTGCTTGTCCTTGGATGGGAATGAACTCGTTGACGACGCTTAGAGATTCTCTTCGCGATGGATCCAATTTGGTCGAAGTTAATTCAGAATTAATCACTCAAGCCATGATTCCACTGCAAAGGATGTTAGATTTTGCTACGGCTAATCAGTTGCAAGTGAAAGGCAAAGCCTAATTAACCTTGAAGGCCCCTGACGAGCTGCTCGAGATTGCGGATCTTTTGTTTCAGACGCGCTTCTTCGGCAGGAGCATCGCCGTTATCAGATTCAATTTTCAAAGCAAACTTAAGTTGCTCCCTCGCTTTTCCATAGTTTGACAACAGCATGAAATACTCGGCTCTGGATTGGTGTACCTTGCTTACATTCCCTGCTTGCCCCCAAGTCTCGGCAAGTTGATACCAAAGGGAGTGGTCTGCCTTTCTATTTTGGGTGTGATTCTCCAGTACTCTAGCCGCTTCGCTGTATTTCCTACTTTTGCTTAAGGCTTCATAGTAAGCGATGGTAAGTGGATGGTTGTTAGGGTTTATTGCTAGGTGACGACCTAAAAATTCAATGGCTCTGCCAGCTTCGTTTTGAGCGGTATAAATCTCAGCCTGAGTTACCACATAGCTGATGCGGTTTGGGTCTTTCTCAAGAAGCGGTGCAAGCGTCTGCGTGGCTAATCCAAATTGCTGGTTTTCCCAGTAGGCCATAGCCAGACCGTAGGTGTTGGTGTCAAATTCAAATTCGCTCACACTGCTTTCTAACGAGCTTTTATACTGCGTAACAACATCCGCTTTTTTCGGCGCATAGTGGGTGATGACCCTGGCGCGCATGACCTGATATTCGAGATCGTCAGTGTACTCTTTGCCAGGATAGCGACTTGAGCGTCCTCTGGCGTCGGCGATACGCGATTCGGTCACCGGATGGGACAAAAGAAACTCAGGGGGCCGGCGACCAAAGCGGTTGATGGCAATCAGCCGCTCAAATAGTGACGCCATGGCATCAGGGTCAAAACCCGCGTTAAACATGGTGTTTTGGCCAATTCTATCGGCCTCTGCTTCATTGCTGCGGCTAAACCTGAGTTGAGCGTCCCGTGTTAAGCCCCTGGCAGCGGTTACCGCGGCGATTCCATGTCCAGCATCGGAGGTCGCCATCACTAGGACTCCGGCTAATAGAGACGCAAGTTGAGTGACGCGGCCCGCTTGGGCATCATCGACACCCCGAGCAAAGTGGCGTTGGCTAACGTGAGCGATCTCATGGGCCATCACCGAGGAAAACTCTGCTTCGGTTTGTGCGTTGAGAAATAAACCAGTATTCACCCCTATGATTCCACCAGGAGCGGCGAAAGCGTTGAGGTCTTGGCTATCTATGATGACAAATGAAAGTCGGTGGTCCTGAAGTTCACTGCTGGAGGCTAGCTTGTACGTTAAACTTTCCAAGTAGGTGTTTAGAAGGGCGTCTGGGATAGTTGGAGCGCTGCGTCGAATTTGACTTAGAAACTGCTGGCCCATTTCATATTCTTGGCCCAATGAGACGGTGCCAGATATGCGATCACCTAGGCTCGGCAAGGCTTTCTGAGCAATGGCTAAACTAGATAAACAGAGGCTTAGCCCCCAAAATCCAGCCCAAAAGGTCCTAGTGATTGACCCGCGATGATTCATTACTAAACCTCTAATTGCTAAATTCTAGTCACTAGACCCGACATTAGCATAAATTTGCTTATTGTAGTTCTAAACATAACGTCTCTAGGGGCTTGCTCGGATCATAGGCAAGGACCTGCTTTGCTTGCTACCATAGGCAGATGATATTAACTGCCGATATAGAAATAGACTTGTCTGGATTAGACTGCCCGATGCCCTTACTTAAAACTAAATTGGCATTGAATAGCATGGCACCAGACCAGATACTCAAAGTGGTTGCGACAGACCCTGCCTCCGAAAAGGACTTTCAGATGTTTGCCCAACATAGTAATAACGAAATACTCGAATTTAAAAAAAATGAGTCAACATACTTTTATTGGATTAAGAAAGGTTAGTAAACAACTTAGGCAGCCCAAATGAAGAAATTACTGGATGATTTCTTAAACCGCTATTTTCACGACGAAGAATCCATCATTCTTGTTGTCTTATTGGTGGTTGGGCTTTTAATGTTGCTAATGCTAGGTAACGTATTAGCTCCGCTGATCTCAGCGATAATTATTGCCTATCTCATGCAAGGCCTAGTTAATATACTGCTGCGCAAAGGAGCCTCGCAACGAGCAGCATTTGGCACGGTATATACCGTATTTATTGGGATTTTCATCCTTTTGCTGGTATTTGTTTTGCCACAGGTATGGAATCAGTTACGCCGACTACTAAACGAGCTCCCTAATTTGGTGAGTCAGGGGCAGTCAATTTTGATGCTATTGCCTGAGAGCTACCCTAACCTGTTTTCAGCACAGCAAGTGGAGCAGCTTATTCAGGGGTTTGGAAATGAGTTGGGCAACTATGGCCAAACCATCCTCGAATTTTCTTTAGCTAGTCTCCCTAGCGTGTTCGGCTGGGTAATTTTTTTGGTTTTAGTGCCTATACTGGTATTTTTCGTGATGAAAGATAATCGGTTGTTGATCACATGGGCGGGGAATTTCCTACCTAGAAACCGGCCATTGATGAATGCTATCTGGGAGGAAATGGATCAGCAAATCTCTAACTATATTCGTGGCAAGGTCGTAGAAATCATCATTGTGGGCAGCGCATCCTATCTGACCTTTGTCATACTTGGATTAAATTATGCACTGCTTTTAGCAGTGCTCATTGGGGTATCGGTTATTGTTCCCTATATTGGCGCAACGGTGGTCATCGTGCCAGTTGCGGCAGTCGCATTTGTACAGTGGGGGGTAGGTGCGGAGTTTTACACTGTTCTTATCGCTTATCTGATTATCCAAATCATTGACGGAAATGTCCTTGTGCCGGTTATCTTTTCTGAAGCGGTTAATTTGCATCCGGTAGCTATTATTGCCGCGGTTCTCATTTTTGGTGGGATCTGGGGGTTGGCGGGCGTTTTCTTTGCGATTCCTTTGGCTACATTTGTCAAAGCCATCATTAACGCTTGGCCTGGTAGAGTGCATTCTAAATTGGCCTCTGAGACCTAAAGTCTAAATCACAAGTGGCGCATAGGTGTTCCTTAGTCGCTGTGGTAAAATTTCGTGTTTAATGTTTCTGGATAATATAAATCAGTGAGTATTCCTAGCGGCAGTATAGTTGCCATAGTAACCCCCATGTGCGCCGACGGATCTATCGATTTGCCCGCGTTCGACAATCTAATAGACTGGCATATAGAGGCTGGCACCCACGGTATTGTGGTGGTGGGCACCACCGGCGAATCGGCCACATTGAGTTCGAAAGAGCACTGCTCGTTGGTCGCTCACAGTGTCGAATACGCTAATGGCCGAGTGCCTATTATTGCGGGAACCGGCTCTAATAATACCGAAGAAGCATTGTATTTTACCGAATCGGCAAAAAATTGCGGCGCAGATGCATGTTTACTGGTTACCCCTTACTACAATCGCCCCTCGCAAGAAGGCTTGTACCAGCATTTTAAAAAGATCGCTGAAGCCGTCGACATCCCTCAAATTCTTTACAATGTGCCGGGCCGTACAGCCTGCGATTTAGCACTAGAGACCGTTGATCGTTTAGCCGACTTGGATAATATTGTCGCTATAAAAGATGCAACCGGAGATATTCCTAGAGGGCTAGAGTTAATAAAAACATGCGAAGATCGAATCGCCGTGTACAGCGGAGAAGATGCGATTAGTCGATTGCTGATTTTGGCAGGTGCTGCTGGAACAATATCGGTAACGGCGAATGTGGCTCCGGCATTGATGGCGCAGATGTGTACACACGCTTTGGCTGGGGATAAACAGGCTGCGCAAGAGGTTGATTCGAAGCTAGTTCTACTACATGCAAATTTGTTTCTCGAAGCAAATCCGGTGCCGGTAAAATGGGCCTTGTATAAAATGGGATTGATTGGACCGAAAATTAGATTGCCGCTGGTGGAACTTGATAGCAAATATCAACTCCAAGTACGCGAAGCGTTGGCTGCGGCTAGCATTGAGCTATCTACTTAAACACCTAAAAAAACTGCGTAAACTTGATAAAAACTAACAAATTGAAGAAGAATCGATGAAGATTATTTTTAAATTAACACTGCTGTTAACTGTCTTAATGTCATTGGCGGGATGTCGGTATGTGACTGGAGAAAATGGGTTTTTGAGGAATCGAGGCGGTGACTATACCGATGCCTTGATATTCCCGCCCATGACAATTCCGGATCAGTTAGACAGTTACACAATCGATCAGCTTTACGTGATACCAGAACAAACAGCATCGCTGGCAGCTCTTTTTGACGAGGTCCCGCTGCCCAAGCCTATCGAAGCTCGGCGCAGCGAAGGCGTTATTATTCAAGCGCTGGGCAGTAAGCGCTGGATTGTAATTGATGCTACTCCGAGCCAAGTATGGCCATTAATTCGTGATTATTGGTCTGGGCTGCAAATACTTTTAGATTATGAAAACCCAAGTAGTGGAATTATGGAGACAGCTTGGGTAGAAGTTGATAACGATTTTGAAAAGCGGCATAAGTATCGGATCTCCATCGAGCCAGGATTACATTCAGGTTATTCGGAAATTTACGTAACTCACTATGAAAACTTGCGCACTGACCCGATTCCAATTGTGATTAGCTGGCCGGAAATCTCAAACGCACTGGATCTCGAAAAAGAAGTTGGTGATTCTATTTCTCAGTACTTGGCTGATAGAAATGATGTCTACCAGTCTTCAACTTCAAGTTTACTGGCAGGCAGCATAGAGTCTGAAAGAAAAGCAAATATAGTTGACACAAGCGGCGGCGAAACTGTGCTTGAATTGCGGGTTGATTTCAACCGCGCCTGGATCGTTGTGCGTCAGGCATTGGAAAATGCGAATATAGATATTACTGACAGCAATCGAGACCAGTCTTTCTTCAGTGTTAGTTTTTCAGGCATTGCGGAAGAAGATGACGAGCCTGGTTTAATTGGTCGAATCTTTGGCGGCCGTGGCGATGACGATGATGCTGATTTTTTAGACTACAGTGTAAGGTTGTTAGACACAGGGACTGTAATTACGGTGAAAACTGAGGCTCTGAATAGCTCTGAAAATATCAGCGAAAAATCAATTGAGTTACTCAGGGCGATCATCGAGAATTTAAGTTAAATGAGTAATGTCCGCAGACTTTTTTGTCTAACGAATTGCTGAGATGGATTCTGTAATTTTTTTCGGTGCGATCATTGCTGCTTGTTTCCTCCTTGGCTCGATTGTTTATCAACAAGCGGTCATCCAAAAAACCAAGATTCAAGAAGCGCGGGCCCTAGAAAAAATCGAAGGTTTGCAAAATGAGTCATCTCAACTGCGAGGTGCGCTGGATTCGGCTGCTGTCGACAAACAGGCTGCAGTTTGTGAGTTGCAAAAGATTCGTGAAGAAAGCACACAGCTTAGAACCAGTCTCAATTTAGAACGTAAACAGTTTGATGAAAAACTGCTCCTGCTTGAAAACTCTAAAGCTCAATTGAGCGTTGCCTTTAAAAATATTGCCAACGAAATATTTGATGATAAAACAAAGAAATTTGAGGCTAACAGTAAGGCAAACTTAAGTTCGGTACTCAGTCCTTTGCAGGAAAAAATAACCCAGTTTGAGAAGCGTGTCGAAGAGACGTATGACAAGGAATCGAAGGAACGGTTTTCGCTGGCTCGGGAAATAAAAAGCCTGCAAGAGATGAACGCTCGGATCAGCGAAGAAGCAGTAAACCTTACTAATGCATTAAAAGGGGACAATAAAACTCAAGGCAGTTGGGGCGAGTTAGTACTAGAAACAATCCTTGAAAAGTCTGGGCTCGTCAAAGGACGAGAGTATGACGTTCAGGTTAGCCTTAAATCAGAAGAAGGCGTTAAGTATCAGCCAGACGTGATTGTCCATTTGCCAGAATCCAGAGATATCATCATTGACTCCAAAGTGTCACTGAAAGCTTGGGATGCCTATTGTTCTAACGATGAAGAAACCACTAAGGCTGACTTGTTAAAGCAGCACATTCAATCGGTACGTACCCATGTCAAATTGCTGTCTGAAAAAGACTATCAAAATCTGATAGGTGTTAATTCCCTAGATTATGTTTTCCTTTTTATGCCGATTGAATCTGCCTATGGCCTGGCGATACAAAATGATCCTGAACTTCTGCAGTATGCTTTCGAGAGAAATATTATTTTTGTAGTGCCTACCACTTTACTGATGAGCTTGCGTACAGTTCAAAACCTCTGGCGCCTTGCGCAGCAGAACCAAAATGCGCAAGAGATTGCCAACAAAGCCGGTGCGCTTTATGACAAGTTCGTCGCTTTTGTTGAGGATATCGATGACATCGGCCAAAAAATTGATGCGAGTAAAAAGAGCTTTGACAAAGCCCATAACAAATTGGTTTCAGGTCGCGGCAATCTGGTAAAAAGGGCAGAGTCTTTGAAAGAGCTGGGTGCTAAGACTGCAAAAAAACAAAACTCTAAGATTCTGGCAAGCTCGAGCGAGGATGAAGTGTTAATTGGCAGTGAAGAAACCGGATCGTCCGACGACGCTGCTTCTCATCACTGAGTTTATGAGCAGGCTGCTTTTAACGCGGATACTCTTTTGGCACTTAGCTAAATACATTAACTACACAAACAACTGCATCTGTAACCACACCTACCACTCAATTTTATAATGGCCCCCAAAATGCTAGAAGCCATCAATCAATTTTTACTCTGCGAGACTCCAGATGCATGGGTGCGTTCTGCGCTAATTAACCAAGAAACCCTGCTTATTGATCACGCAAATTGCGAAAAGAAGGCGGCGGCTACTGCTATGAATTTGATGTATCGCTACACTGAAAAGCCTGAGTTGCTTAAAAAAATGTCTCAGCTTGCTCGCGAAGAGCTTCTTCATTTCGAGCAAGTAGTGGAGATATTGCAGAAAAGAGGGATAAGATATTCTAAGTTGAGCCCTTCTCGCTACGCAGCGCAGATGCGAAACCTTATCTCCACCGGCTCCCACTCTGTGTTAGTGGATACATTGATAGCCGGTGCCTTTATTGAAGCAAGATCTTGCGAGAGGTTTTCAAAGATTGCACCTCATTTAGACGCCAATCTGAATAAGTTTTACACATCTCTTCTTAAATCTGAAGCGAGGCATTTCGAAGATTATTTGGCCTTGGCGCAGCTGTACTGTGACACCGATATTTCCAGCAAGGTTACACTTTTTGGAGAAAAAGAAGCGGAGCTTATTACTTCGACTGATTCGCAGTTTAGATTTCACAGCGGAGTTCCGGTCTGATTTCAGGCTAATTTTTACAAGTCGATGGGTGAGTTAGGTTTTCTTTTAAACGGTTTTTAAGAGCGCGCAGCTGCGAACAGGGGATTTCATCGTTGCCCTCCAAGCTCACGGACACCAGCGAGCGCAAGTTAATCAAAGTGCTAATGTCTGTAATCTGGTTGTTTGCCAAATTCAAGCCGCCTAGCTTGGTTAACCTTTCAAGAGGGGTGATGTTGGTAATTTTATTATTCCCTAAATCAATAAATCGCAGTTCGGTTAGCTGGCCTATATTCCCAAGTGCGGTTATCTGAGAGTTTGAACAGGACAGTACTGAGAGCTCGCTGGGCTGCTTGACCGATTGCTGGCGCAGTGCAAGATTGATGCAGCCTTGCAGATCGGCGTTAACAGTTTCGCTGTTTGGGAGGCGCCCCTTGGGATCAAACACAGCTTGGTTGTTAACTGAGACTGCCAGCTGTTGAGAACATCCGCCAAGCAAAATCACCGTGATTATCGATAGCAGCCACCGAAGGCGTAAAAATTCTTTATAAATCAATATTTTATTGGTTTCTTGCATTGTCTTGCTCTCTATAATCTGACTTCTTACGAAGCGCTTGGCGTCTGGTATTTAACGTCTATCTTAGTTAGTATGCCCATCGATTTGCCGTTGTGTACGTTGTAACACTAGAGCGGTAATTTTCCACTGAATTGAAGGAAAATAGTATGAAAATAGTAAATCCTGCGAGCCAGGTCATAAGTATAGTAACTGCGTCCTTGCTTAGCACGGCTGCATTTGCACAAGGAGAAGTGAGTTTGGATAGTGAAGATGATCGAATAGCCTACTCTATTGGCGTCAACATTGGCCAAAGCATAGGTGCTCAGGGAATTCTTGAGGGAATCAATACAGAAACATTCGTCAGCGGTCTTATGGACGCGGTGGCGGGCGATCTAAAGATGAGCGATGAAGACATGTTTGCTGCGATTCAAGCGTTCCAGCAGCGAGAGCTCGATGCTCAGCAAGCGGCGTTGTCAGGCAATCTTGTAACGAGCGCTGCCTTTTTGGCCGAAAACGAGACTAAGGCGGGTGTTGTTGCGCTGGACTCTGGGCTTCAATACACGGTGTTAGAGTCAGGAGAGGCAGGGGCAGCTTCACCCTCTGTTAGTGATTCTGTGCTCGCCCATTACCATGGCACTTTAATCGACGGTACCGTTTTCGATAGCTCCGTTGATCGGGGTGACCCAGCAACTTTTGGTCTATCTCAGGTTATCGCTGGCTGGACTGAAGCGCTGCAGCTAATGAAAGTGGGTGATAAGTGGAGACTGTTTATTCCACCTGGTCTTGCTTACGGCGAAGCTTCTCCAACTCCTGCTATTCCCCCAAATTCTGCACTGATTTTTGATGTAGAGCTTTTAGAAATCCGCTAGAGAACAGAAAGCCCCCGCTGCAGTGCATTGATGTGTTTCGGGGGTTTTAAAAACTATGACCGATCTTACTTTTAACGACGAATTGCTCGATTTCCTGCAAGGATCGCCAACCCCTTTTCATGCGGTTGCCAATATGGCATCCATGTTAGAAGAAGGTGGGTTCGTTCATCTTGATGAAGCAAATAGCTGGGATTTAAAACCCGGCACAAGTTATTTTGTGATCAGAAACGACTCTGCTTTGGTTGCCTTTAAAACCGGAGATCATGATTTAGTTAGCAATGGTATTCATCTTGCTGGCACTCACACAGACAGTCCTTGCTTAAAAGTGAAACCGAATCCGGAAACAAACCGCCAGGGTTACGTGCAACTGGGTGTCGAGGTTTATGGAGGAGCACTCTTAAACCCTTGGTTCGATCGTGATTTATCTCTGGCAGGGCGAGTTGACTACAAGACTGAGTCTGGAGAGCTGGAGTCAGTCCTCATCGACCTACTTGAGCCTATCGCATTCATACCAAGTTTAGCTATTCATTTGGACAGGGAAGCGAACATTGGTCGAACTATTAACGCGCAAAAACAGCTGCCACCGATTCTTTTACAATTAAAAGCCGGAGAAGAGTTCAGTTTTGATGACTTTTTGGTTACCCACTTGCAAACTCATTCTGAAGGCGCCTCGATTGCCAAAGTGCTGTCTCATGAGTTGTATTTTTATGACACTCAGCCGCCAGCGGAAGTGGGATTAGATGGTCAGTTTATTGCGTCAGCTCGATTAGATAATTTGCTCAGCTGCTTTGTAGCTTGCCGCGCTTTGCTCGGCAGTAAAGACGAGCATGCCGCTGTATTGGTTTGTAATGACCATGAGGAAGTTGGTAGCGTGTCGACTTCAGGCGCCCAAGGTCCTTTTTTGAAGGCAGTATTGGAGCGAATGCTCGGAAATGCCGATTCAGACGCATTGGAGCGGACCATCCATCAGTCATTGATGTTATCAATAGACAACGCTCACGGCATACATCCTAACTATTTGGATAAACATGATGATCAACACCAGCCTTTGCTAAACAGCGGTCCGGTGATTAAGATCAATGCTAACCAACGTTATGCTAGTAGTAGCCAAACTGTCGCTCAGTTCAAATCTATTTGCGATGAGGTTAACGTGCCTTATCAAACTTTTGTCGTGCGCAGTGATATGGCCTGCGGAAGCACTATCGGTCCTATAACAGCGAGTCAGCTGGGTGTGCCGACAGTAGATATTGGTGTGGCTACTTTTGGAATGCATTCTATTCGAGAGCTAGCAGGTTCGGCTGATCCCATACTGCTGTACACCGCAGTCTCTGCCTTTTTTAGTCGTTAATACAGCCTTTAAGAGCCGCCGCTAAGCCGGTTTCTGCGTTTAAGGTTTCTGCCTTTTTAGATCTCTAATTACGAAACGGGCACCACTTAAGTTTGCCAGCGCCTGCGTGCTTAAGGGGCTAAGCTCGCCACATATCAAACTAGCTAGCGTTTCTCCGGCTAACGGCGCCGTTGCCAATCCATTGGAACCATGAGCAAGGCTTAAATACAGGCCGTCATGATAATGGCCGGGATTGGTAAATTCCTTGTGGGCGTCCCGTCTTAGATCCGCGTATTCGATTGCCATCTTCTGTATGTTCGGAGCCATTCCGACTATCGGCTTGAAGTCTGGTGTATTGCACCTGACACCTATCCCGTAATCACCTGCCTTTAAAGTAGAAAACTGTGGGAAGTCAGAAGCTAGTGAGGTTAAGTTCTCTTGATCGTCTTCTTCATTTCTAATCAGATCGACATCGCGTCGATAGCTCGCGGCAACTGTCTGCTTAGAATTAAGGGTGGGGAATAGGCTGCGTTGCCCAGAAAGTACCGTGCGCAGTTGGTGGCTAGCCTCTGTGCCATCTACATAGCTAGCTTGGCCTCTTACCGTCTGCAAGGGAAGCGATTCGGCTATTGGAAACAGGCTGGCGCTATAGCTGTTGGCCAGCACAATAATATCTGATTGGAGAATATCCAGATCCGATTGTTGTGGATGCGCCTGCCATTGGCTGGCGCTGACCGGCCGCTCAATATGCTTAATAGTGCAGTTGCCAACGAATCGAATTAGGTCTGACTCTAAATAGCGCTTACATAAGAGTGGTGCGTCAACCCATCCGCCTAGCTTAAAGTGAAGCACATCTTCAGCGCACAAAGTGCCAGCAATCTCTGCAGCCTGTGTTTTGTTTAGATGTTTAACTATTTCTGAGCCATAAAGGATCTCTAAAGCTGCGTTGGACAGTTCGCTGCGTTTATTTAAGGCTGTTAATAATTGGATAACACCACTGGGAAACCAAAATTGATCGTTTGAGTCATCGGGGCTTAAATTCTTAAATTGTGCGGCGGCAAATAAAAAGCTTTGTAAATAAAATTCAGCCAATGCTGAGCCAGTTTTAAATAGCCGAGGGCGAAGCGCTAGTTGCCGAATTCCTGAGGCGCCTGCGGCTGCCGCTTTGCCGCTGTCGACGACAGTGACTTCGATCCCGCGCTGGGCCAGCGCATAGGCTGTACTGCAACCTGCTAGGCCAGCGCCAATAACTGTGGCAGTTTTAGGAGGAGCAGTAATCGCAGGTAGGACAAACCAAGGCTGCGTAGTATGTGTCGGGATCGTTTGCTGCGCTACGCTTTGATCTGAGAAAATTGCCGCCGTCATATGTCTTTTTTTGCCATAGCCGGGTTGTCTTTCCACTTTAAACCCAGCGTCACGAAGCTGCCGCCGAATAAATCCAGCCGCGCTATAGCTTGCAACGGTTGCCCCGGGCAAGCTAAGGCGTGCCATCTCTTTAATCAAGGGGGCCTGCCAAAGGTCGGGGTTTAAACGTGGGCTGAAGCCATCAAGAAACCAGCTGTCGATGCCACTACCCAGTGTTTTGTCGATTGTCTTTAAACGGCGCAGGGCGTCACCAAAATGCAGGTCCAAGGTAATGTCTGCTGCGATCGGCAAGCGGTGACTTATACAGCCATGCTCAGGGTAGTGCTTGAGCAGCTCTGTAACCTGAGATGATAATGATGGCCAGTTGCTCAGCAAGCGCTCGAGGTCGGTTTTTTTAAGCGGATACTTTTCAAATGCGATGTAATGGAGACGGTTCGGTTTTTGGGTTGACTGCTGCCAAAGCTGCCAGGTGTTCAAAAAGTTGAGGCCACTGCCAAAGCCTATTTCTGCGATTGAGTACACTGGCGATTTCTCTTTACAGTTTTGCCAGCGTGCAGTGAGTGCTGTGCCATTAAGAAATACGTGTGCCGACTCAGCGGCGGCACCGGCGGTAGAATAGTAAATATCGTCAAATTTTATTGAGCGCGGGTTTGCTTCGTCTGCCCAATCAAGTACCGCATTTTCTATTTGGAAAGTGCTATCGTCTGCAGGCAAGAGTGTTTTTGAATTATCTAATGGCATATCTCTATTATCGCACCGCCAACCTCAGACCTACAGAGGGAAGTGTTACTATCAGGCGCTTATACGGATGTTATTGTCATCGTGAGGCTTATTGTGAGCCTTAACTTAAGTTATTTTTTGGTCGCCGGCTAAAGGAGCAAAGGGGCGCTGGAATCCACCTCCCATTCAGGTAAAATGCCCTTTATCCGTTAGTCACTAGGAATGCCCTAATGTTGGAAATCAATAATCAGCTCGCACAATTAAAAGACCTCACTGCTCGGGTCGATAGCCTTCGGGGGTATCTTTGACTACGAAGTGAAGCGTGAGCGCTTAGTAGAAGTTGAACTTGAGCTCGGTGAATCGACGGTGTGGGATAAGCCTGAATATGCCCAAGCTCTTGGTAAGGAACGTTCGGACTTGGAAATAGTTGTTAAAACTATCGAGACAATGTCTTCAGGTATAGCTGAGGTTGAGGAGCTGCTTACACTTTCCCAAGAGGAAGATGATGCTGAGTTCTATGAGGCTGCAAGCAATGATTTATTAGATCTGCACTCAAGGCTAGAGAAACTAGAGTTCAGACGGATGTTTTCCGGGGCGATGGATGCCAACAACGCATATCTTGATGTTCAATCAGGCTCAGGCGGCACAGAGGCTCAAGACTGGGCTGAAATGTTGCTTCGAATGTATTTGCGCTGGGGTGAGAGTAAGGGCTTTAAGGCGGAGCTGGTGGAAGTTTCGGGTGGTGATGTGGCCGGCATTAAAAGCGCCACTTTGCATATTAGTGGAGAGTTTGCCTTTGGCTGGCTTAGAACTGAAACCGGCGTTCACCGTTTAGTGAGAAAGTCGCCGTTTGATTCTGGAAGTCGCCGACATACGTCATTTGCATCGGTGTTTGTATCGCCTGAAATAAACGATGATATTGAAGTCGATTTGAATATGTCTGATGTGCGTATCGACACCTATAGGTCCAGCGGGGCAGGCGGGCAGCACGTTAATAAAACTGATTCAGCTGTAAGACTAACCCATGAGCCAAGTGGTATTGTCGTACAGTGCCAAAATCAGCGTTCTCAGCACAAAAACAAAGATATGGCGATTAAACAACTCAAAGCAAAGCTGTATGAGTTGGAAGAACTGAAACGCAGTGATCAAGCGCAAACTGTAGAGGATGCAAAGGCCGATATTGGCTGGGGCAGCCAGATACGCTCCTATGTTTTAGATGCCTCGCGTATTAAGGATCTTCGAACAAATGTAGAGGCTACCAATACCGGAGCGGTATTGGATGGCGATATTGATAAGTTTATTGAAGCAAGTTTGAAAATGGGATTGTAAGCATTATGTCAGAACAAGAAAATAACAATACAGGCGGCAATGATGAAAATAAGCTGATAGCCCAGCGACGAGAAAAATTGTCTGAGCTTCGCAGGCTAGGCCAAGCTTTTCCCAATAGCTTTAAACGCTTGCACGATGCGGGCAATTTAGTGGCAGAATTTGCCGCTAAGACCAAAGAAGAGCTAGAAAAAATATCGATGCAGGTTGTATTGGCTGGTCGCATTATAAGAATGCGCGGTCCTTTCGTTGTCATTCAAGATGGCAGCGATCAAATTCAATTGTACTTAAACAATAAATCCTTTCCTGAGGATCTAGCTAAAAAGATTAAGTCACTGGATTTGGGAGACATCATTGGTGTGCACGGTGAAGTTTTTAAAACCAATAAGGATGAACTAACCGTTAGAGTTGCAAGTTTCGAGTTGGTAACGAAATCATTGCGACCACTGCCGGATAAATTCAAAGGCCTCACTGATACTGAGATGCGCTATCGTCAACGCTATGTTGATCTTATTGTTAATGAAGAGTCTAGGCACGTATTCAAGACACGGTCTAGAATCGTCGCTCTTATTCGGCGCTATTTCGATGACCTCGGTTTTATGGAAGTTGAAACACCAATGATGCAAATCATTCCCGGTGGTGCAACTGCGAGGCCTTTTATTACTCATCATAATGCGTTGAGTCAGGATATGTATCTGCGTGTTGCACCTGAGCTCTACCTTAAACGCTTGGTGGTGGGCGGGTTTGAAAAGGTCTTCGAACTTAATCGAAATTTTCGAAATGAAGGACTCTCTACTCGCCACAATCCAGAATTCACTATGCTGGAATTTTATCAGACTTATTCCCGCTACGAAGACCTGATGGACCTGACCGAAGATCTATTTAGAGAAATAGCGAATGCGCTGTTTGGTGACAGTAAGGTAACTTATCAAGGCTCTGTATACGACTTCAATATCGCTTTTGATCGCTTAAGTGTAAAGGAATCTATCTGTCGATATTGTGATGGCGTGACAATGCAGAATTTGGAAGCTAAAGAGTCACTTGTCGAAACGGCTAATCGCTTTGATGTGCGCTTTGATGAGAGTTGGCCCCATGGCAAAATTCTTATGGAGGTATTTGATCAGCAGGTCGAATCAAAGCTGGATCAGCCTACCTTTATCACCGAGTATCCAATTGAGGTTTCTCCGTTGGCAAGGCGTAATGAAGAAAACCCAGATATTACGGATCGCTTTGAGCTTATTATCGGTGGTCGCGAACTAGCTAACGGGTTTTCTGAGCTAAACGACCCCGAAGATCAGGCTGAAAGATTTAAGGCTCAAGTAGCCGAGAAGGAATCAGGGGATATTGAGGCTATGCACTATGACGAGGATTACATTACGGCGCTTGAATATGGCATGCCTCCCACTGCGGGTGAGGGTATAGGCATCGATAGACTGGTTATGTTGTTTACTGATTCAGCCTCTATAAAAGATGTACTGTTATTTCCTCACATGCGAGCTGTTCAAGACGGCGAGTAACATGGCCAGCGATTGCGACCCAGTTAGACTTGAGCCCTCTTGGAAAGTAGTGCTAGGAAATGAGCTATCAAAAGATTACATGGTGGCTTTGCATTCTTACCTACTGACACAAAGGTCTGCCGGCAAAGTTATTTTCCCATCAAAGGAAGAAGTTTTTTCAGCTCTAAATTCAACGTCTTTTGAATCTACTAAAGTAGTGATTTTGGGACAGGACCCCTATCATGGTGAAGGTCAAGCACATGGTCTGTGTTTTTCCGTTAAGGCTGGAGTGAAGGTGCCGCCATCGCTGCGTAACATTTACAAAGAACTGCATGCGGATCTTGGCTGTTTGGCACCTGCTCATGGCAATTTAATGTCTTGGGCAAAGCAGGGAGTGTTACTACTCAATTGTGTTCTTACTGTTGAGTCAGGCCTGGCGGCTTCACATAAAGGCATAGGTTGGGAGCAGTTTACGGACAAGGTTATTGAGAGTTTGAATGAGCAGAAAAAGCATTTAGTATTTATTTTATGGGGCAACTATGCACAGAAGAAAGGGGAGATGATCGATCGTTCCAAACATTTAGTACTGTCCTGTTCGCACCCATCACCACTTTCGGCAAGTCGAGGTTATTTTGGTAATCATCATTTTTCGATGACCAACACCTACCTCCAAGAGCATGGAAGTAAACCTATTAATTGGCAATTAACAGAGATAGTTTAAGGTCGGTAAATTCATGGAAAGCAAACATTGTATCGTAGTTGGCGCAAGCCATGCAGGCACATCATTGGCGCTGCAAGTTAGAAAAGAAGGCTGGGAGGGGCGTATTACCCTTATTAGCGATGAGGCAGAATTGCCATATCATCGGCCGCCGTTATCAAAGGAATTTTTGGCTGGCGCTAAGGAATTAAATGATATTCGCCTGCGCCCAGAAAAAGTATTCCAAGCCAATGCAATAGATCTGCTATTGGGTAACAAAATAGTCGATCTAAATTGCGATACTAAAAAGCTAGTGTTAGCCGATGGCACAGAACTGCATTACGACAAACTTGCTTTATGTACTGGTGCCTCGCCTATAGCTTTGGCTGCGGGCGACGCCATGCAAGGCATACACACCATTCGATCGGTGGCAGATATTCTGTTAATTAAGCAAGGTTTGCAAACAGCAAAGACCGCCGTGATTATCGGAGCTGGTTATATCGGTTTAGAAGCCGCCGCTGTTCTGGCAAAGCAGGGCTTAGATGTTACGGTTTTGGAAATGCAAAACCGAGTCTTGGCGAGAGTCACAAGCAGCGCAATGTCCGACTACATGGAGTCATTGCATAGGCATCATGGAGTGAAAATCCTGACTTCTACCAAAGTGCTATCTCTAGAAGGAGAGGGTTCGGTAGAGGCGGTAGTGTGTGAGGATGGTCTGCGCTTGCCGGCAGACATGGTAATCGTCGGTATCGGCGTAAGGCCGAATATAGACTTGGCGGTAAAGGCCAATTTGGCAACCGACAACGGTATTGTCGTTAATAACCGTGGCCAGACCAGCAATGCGGATGTGTATGCTGCGGGTGATTGCACTAGTCATCCGTCCGCTTTGTATGGGAGGAATCTCAGATTAGAGTCGGTGCAGAACGCCAATGATCAAAGCAGGGTGGCAGCCTCGAATATTTGTGGGATTGATAAAGTATACGACGCGGTGCCATGGTTTTGGTCGGATCAATATGACGTTAAATTGCAAATGGTAGGGCTTAATGAGGGTTTCGATCGGGTCGTGATCCGCGGTGATGCTACAAATAACGAGAATAAAGGCTTTGCCCTTTTTTACTTTAAAGAAAACCGACTTATCGCAGCAGACTGTATTGCAAGACCAAAAGAATTTATGGCGGCTAAGCAGCTAGTAATGCGCAGATCAGAAATTGCCCCGGAGCTATTGATGGATGAGAGCGTTGAGCCGGTGACATTTCTAGCTTAAAGACTCTAGTCGCCCTGATACCTGCAGCCGCTGTTGCAGGTTTCTCGAATCTCGATTTCGACGAGATTTGGCAAATTTGGATTCAGGCGCTGCCATATCCATTTAGCCAGATTCTCACTGGTTGGGTTTTCTAAGCCATCAATTTCGTTGAGGTAATAATGATCCAACTGGTCCAAAAGAGGCCGAAAAGCTCGGCTTAAGTCAGCGAAGTCCATAACCCATCCAGACTCCAGCCCAACTTCTCCATCAACGGTAATCCTAACTCTAAAGGAGTGGCCGTGAAGTCTAGAGCACTGATGGTCTGCGGGAACATTAGGCAGGCGGTGAGCCGCTTCGAAAGTGAATTCTTTAAATATTTGCATTGATTTTGACTAGCTTCTGGCTGAAATTGCACGGGGCACAAATTCTACCCACTCAAGGAAATGAAGTATAGTCTCATTTAAGGTCAGGCCCAGTTAGGGATAGACCCTTGGTTAATAAGCCCTATAATAACTTTGTAGCCTAAAGGCCAAAAATAAGCCCAAACAATAAAATAACCTAATAATTCTCTTATGCGCGCACCAGTATTTTTAATAAGCTTACTTCGCATTATTCGCCGATTCTTCAAACAGGGTAAGAGGCTGTCGACCTATCTTGGTGTGTTCGGTACGATGTTCGTCCTCTATCTTCAAGTAGCAGCCCCTAGCACCGTTTCCAATCTGTTAAATCGCATAGAGTATTTGGTCTACGATCAGCGCATGGCGGCAACCCCTAAGCCCCAGAAATCTGCTAGCAATAATATTGTAATAGTGGATCTGGATGAGCGTAGCCTGCAAGCCGAAGGTCAATACCCCTGGAATCGGATTAAAGTAGGGCAGTTGACGGAGCGCTTAAGCGAATATGGGGCCCTGGTTATCGGCTTTGATATTACGTTTCCAGAACCTGATCGGGGAGTTCGTGACTTGCTAGAGTCAATTGATCTAAGTCAATTAGATTCAGCGTTTGAAACGACTTTGAACGAGATTGAAGATCAAATTAATGGCGATATTTACTTCGCTAACTCAATGCAAAAAAACACTGACGTGGTGTTGGCAATTAATTTCAATCCTCAAAGTTCGGTATCTTATAACGAACTCCCAGACTCTATTGTGGACATAGGTCAAGAGTTCGCAGAGGCGGTCACTGTCCCAGAAATGCGCGGGTTTACCGGCAATATTAGTATTCTTCATGACGCAGCTGCAGGCAGTGGGAGTATGAATCAGCAGCCTGACGCCGATGGCGTAGTCAGGCGTGTCCCGCTGATTATTCGCTATGGAACAGAACTGTTTCCAACGCTTTCCTTAGAAATGCTAAGAGTCTACAACTTCTTAGAAAGCTATGAGTTGCTTACTCAGAATTATAATAATCTTGAAGTTGTAACTGCCGTACGCATTGGCGCAGGGGCAGGTGCCTTTACTATCCCAACTGATGGGCGCGGGCAGGTCTATGTGCCGTATGTTGGCAGGTCATCGTTAAACAATAATGCTCATTATCCCTACATTTCCGCGACCGACGTGCTGCGAGGAACATTAAGCGATGATGAGAAACGAGCATTAAAAAATAGCTTGGTCTTAGTAGGCACATCAGCTCCAGGTCTAAGTGATATTCGCGCGATGCCTTTACAAAGGATTTATCCGGGTGTCGAGGTGCATGCAAACATGCTTAACGCATTACTCGACAGTATTGCTGCAACCACCGTCAATGTAAGCGGCGCCTCCGATACTGAATCTGTTTTTGCTAGCTTTAAAAAAAGAGACGACTTATTTTTCCCCTACCGGCCTGACTGGACAGCCGGGGCAATGTTCTTAGTTACCATGGTATTGGGCTTGGCTCTTGCAATGACGTTTCCTTTTTTGGGGGCGGCCGCCATGGCAGTGTCTGGTCTGCTTTTGATGATGTTGAGCATCTGGATTAATTTCCAACTGTGGACAACTTATAAACTTGATTTCCCTCTCGTTCTTTTGCTTTTCCTAATTTTGTTGATTACAACGATTAACTTAATCTACGGGTTTTTAGCTGAAAGCCAGACTCGCAAGGTGATCAAAGGCATGTTCGATCAATACGTACCTCCGGCTCACATAGACTCGATGCTGGCAAACCCTGAAAACTATTCTTTCGAAGGTGAAAGTAAAGAGTTAACAGTCTTGTTCGCGGATATTAGAAGCTTTACATCCATATCTGAGGTGTTGTCGGCGACACAGCTTAAGAAGCTTTTAAACGACTTCTTCACGCCTATTACCGGGATAATTTTTGATCACCACGGGACCATCGATAAATACGTTGGCGATATGGTAATGGCGTTTTGGGGCGCCCCGTTGGATGACCTTGACCACCGCGGCAACGCTGTTCGTTCAGCGCTTATGATGTTAGAAAAAACTGAGGAGCTAAAAGCACAGTTCCTAGAGGCTGGTTTGCCGGAAGTAAATATAGGTGTTGGATTAAACACCGGTTTGATGAATGTTGGTGATATGGGGTCCACATATCGGAGATCCTATACGGTATTGGGGGATGCTGTGAATCTTGGGTCGCGCTTGGAAAGTTTGACCAAATTCTATGGCATAAGATTGCTTGTAGGCGAAGAAACAGCGGCTAACCTTGATGGCTTTTTATTTCGTACAATCGACAAGGTTAAAGTGAAAGGTAAAGATGAGGCAATCACCTGTTATGAGCCGTTGTGTGAGTTGGCTGACGCAACACAAGCGCAGACGGATCAGCTGAGGCGCTACCATGACGCGCTTGACCTGTATTATGAAAAAGCATGGAATGCAGCACAGAAGGCGTTTAGCGCGCTTGTAGAAGCTGAGCCGAAGACCTTGCTCTACCGCATTTACTTAAAGCGAATTGCGACTCTTAGAGAGTCAGAGCTGCCTGAGAACTGGGATGGCTCGTTTACGCACACCAGTAAGTAGTAAATGGCAGCTAATTTCTTGATTTTGGTAATAATGATCAGCGATTTGTTGACATGGATATCTGAATCGGTAAAATGCGCCTCTCTCAGCATTACGGGTGATTAGCTCAGTTGGGAGAGCGTCGCCCTTACAAGGCGAATGTCGGGGGTTCAAATCCCTCATCACCCACCAGTAACACATAAGTTTGCAATGTCGATTGTAAGCTTAGTAAAAGAGTTCGGAGCAGGGCATAGCCCCCTCTGATCATGTCGCGGACCGGTAGTTCAGCTGGTTAGAATACCGGCCTGTCACGCCGGGGGTCGCGGGTTCGAGTCCCGTCCGGTCCGCCATTTTCTTTTACGAGTTTTTGATAGTTTTTAGTTTCTCACGAAGTCTTTTCTTATTAGATCTATCTTTTTAGAAATAATATTTACTATTCTTTCTTGCTAGATCTTTTGTCGCTATACATACCCCTGCCATAAATACCCTCGCTTATTTTCCCTGCGCTTATCGGGCGTGTTTGATGTGAGC
>JBLHTH010000042.1:0-21342 GCA_047627195.1 Pseudohongiellaceae bacterium
CCACCACTTAAGACGTTCTCGAAGTCACCAAAACTCGTGCTCCAATCAAAGTCGGCCGTCCAACCGGTTCGGTCTCTTGAGTAGTGTGTGTGCCTGAAGGACTGAACTGGTAACGCACCTGCGCCATAACACAGTGGATCAGATTCAGGCCCGGCACCACCGTAAGGAAAAGTAATTGAAGACTCACACCCTGGGTTTGGGGAAAGGGCCTCTCCAGCCGCATTAACGAAGTAGATATTCCCTATAGGAGTTCCTCCTATTATTGGCAGGTTCCCTCCTACTTCGTATTCTGAGCCACCGGCATCATTTACTAAATCAACAACTTGAGGTGGAATCCAGTCTCCACGGCCTTCCATCTGATGATCATACAGACCGATCGAGAAATCGAAGCCAGCTTTTAGTTTGCCATCAAACTTAAGATAGCCAAAACGATTCTCTCGAAGTGTCGACCAACCTTGCCGGTATAGCTGATTTATAAAAGGGACGTCAGTCCAATCGCCGATAAGACGATCTGAATCTGAGTCGGTCGCAAATTCAGATGGAGTAATACGCTGATAGTTATCTTCTTGAACATCGTCATAAACATAATACCCGGTGAGCTTGTAGTCAGTACCAATATCTGTAATAAACTTGGCGGCAAAATGATCTCGCTCATTTTTTGCAGACCCTTCAACCCAATCTGTTGCTTCGTTGTGATTAGCAGAAACCCAACCAACTGTTGTGTCATTCAGAATCCTGCCAGTGTCATATCGTGCGTAATATCGACGTGAGTCGAAGTCACCCTGTACTGCTTGAATTCTCATGCGCTCCGACTCTAGCGGGTCATTTGTTGTAAAATTTAAAGTCCCGCCCAATGACTCTGTAGTGCGAGTATCAATGGATGCGATACCTTGGTTCACTTCCACACCACCCGAATTCATAGCATCGATATAACGATTCGCTTTCGCACCCCCACCATAGTTGGAATCTCCATTCGGAAAGCCATCGATGGTCGTGCCTACCTGTTGCTCGCCCAAGCTCGTCTGATAGCCACGCAAGTTTACAGTCGTTGACCAGTCATCAAACCCAAAAGTATCCCCTTCGGTTATATTCACGCCAGGCAAATTGTCTATTGTAGACAAAATAGAAGTCATTGGACTTTGCTGATCTGTCATAGACTGGGTCGTGCTTAAAGCTGAAAAAGACCTGCGCGCACCCACCGTAATAATTTCCTCGATGAGCTTGTCCTCTATTTTTTCTGCTTCGGCTTGCTGCCCGTTCGCAGCAGCGGTTGACAGCGCAACCGATATAGCCGCGCTAAGCAATACTGTCTTTTTAGCTAGTTTAAAATTCATTTGATTCGTGTACACCCGTGTGTGTTTATTGATATTGAACTCTCCAAAATTGAACTTCCCAAAACCGTAGTCAACATTTTATTCACGATAACTGAAGGATTTGTTGCCCAATATTTTTGAAGCAGTTAAGGTTTTTGCCGTTTGCCGTCTTTTGAAAAACAAAAATTAGCTATTACAACCCGTGGAATTTACGTTAATTAAATGACAGGAGGATGAAGGAAGTGTGTCGTTTATATTACAAAAAGAACTCTATTTCTGAATGTGACAACAATGCTAAATTGGCGTAGCTTTACTGTCTTTTTTTGGTAATATTGAAAAACGCTCGGCACCAAATGCGACAGAAATTTTTCGCAAAATTTATTACGATCAGTACAAAAGGATGAAAATGCCGATTCGAGAAGAATGGCTAGACCAAGTACGCGAAGACGCCTTAGAACCTGAACTTCCTATCTGCGACCCTCATCATCATTTTTGGGACCGCCTTGACGGACGATATATGCTTGACGATTTACTTGCAGATACTGGCAGCGGCCATAACATCCGTTCAACAGTTTTTGTTGAATGCGCGTCAATGTATTCTGAAGACAGCTCAAAAGCATTAGCACCTGTTGGCGAAACAGAATTTGTGCAAGGCATAGCAGCCCAATGTGCAAACGGGGGATATGGAGAAATTCGAGCTGCAGCTGGCATCATCAGCTTTGCCGATTTGTTATTAGGCAAGAAAGTAGAAGAGGTTTTATTGGCACACCAGCAGACAAGCCCGAATAGATTTCGTGGCATTCGTCACGCCTGCAGCTGGGATGCTAGTGAGCAGGTAAGAAACTCTCATACCATGCCCCCTCCTCATCTCTATCTTGACGACAAATTCAGAGAAGGGTTTTCCTGTCTCGGCGCTCATGATTTGGTATTCGACGCCTGGCTTTATCACACACAGCTAAAAGAATTGCTATCCTTAGCTCGGGCTTATCCAGAGCAGAGCATAGTGCTAGATCACATTGGGGGGCCATTAGGTATTGGTCCCTATGCAGGTATGCGTGATGAGGTTTTCATTGCTTGGAAGAAGAATATTCAGGAACTTGCAAGCTGTGAGAATGTTGTCATCAAACTAGGTGGAATCGGTATGGCCATCAACGGTTTCGGCTGGCATAAACTCCGTAAACCTCCAACTTCCCGGCAGCTAGCGCTCGCCAACGAGCCCTATTTTACATTCTGCATAGAAACATTCGGCACCGATCGCTGCATGTTTGAAAGTAATTTTCCTGTCGATAAGGTGTCAGCGTCTTATGGCGTTCTGTGGAATTCATTTAAGCGAATCACAAAAAGCTATTCTGCTGCCGAAAAAGCCGCCCTCTTTCATGACAATGCGGTAAGGGTTTATTCCTTGTCTGAATTTGAAATCTGAGTCTAAATCTGACTGCCAACCTAAGCCTAGCCCTGACTTACCGCTAGAGCGGATGAGGAAATTTCATCCACCCACCTCTGCAGATCTTCCAACACGGCATGAGAAGGATTATCGTCATCAGCGATTCTGCCTTTGGCTTGTGCCATGGCTGCTTGAAAAACCTGCTGAGCCTGTTCATCCAACACACGAGACAACCTAAACTCGTCCCAGCGCTGCCCTTCTTCTTTAGACAAGGTCTCTGGGTAATTTCGAGCGCGAAACCGAAAAAATAGCTCCTTTAACCGTTTATCTCGAAAGGGCATGTCCAAACGCCCAAGATCACTTGGCTTAGTTGCGCGAATAGTTTTCATTAAGGATTTGTCGTTATCCCCAAAAAAGCCGCCGCTGTAAATCATGAAATCTGGATCGGTCTCTGCATCTGTAAAATCTTCCCGAAATACGTCTGCTATTTTTTGCAAGGCTACGCTGTTACAGCTCAAAGCTTCCCAATTGGTTTTACAAACCGCCATATCGACGATGAATTTCTCAGCGTTCTCGGCAGATAAGACTGCCACAGATGTAACCATCGGACATTTGTTAATGTGGATTGTCGTTAGAGGGATTCGCTCAACTCCTTCGGGAAGCTCATCACTACGGGTATAAATCCGTGTTTTTATTTCTTCAACGCTAAGATTAATCCATTGAGTTGGGTCCACGCGTAAATCGTAAACAACCACACCATTATTGTTAGTTGGGTGCTTACAAATAGGCATAATTACCGCTAAGCAGCCGCGTATTGCTGGGTACAACATAGATACATGCAGAACCGGCTTCTTGGAGTCTGTATTGAGCTGAGCCTGAACTTTTTTCTTATTGCGTAGGTCATAAGCGAAGTCATAAAGTTTAGGTTGCTTGGACTTAATCAGCTTAGCTATCTCGATAGTGGCGATGACATCTGCCAGCGCATCATGGGCATCTGCATGCGCAATACCATTAGCCACAGTTAGCTGATCTAGCTTAAAACTGTTGCTGCCGTCTTCCTTAAGCGGCCAGTTAATCCCCTCCGGTCGGGTCGCAGCGCACAGTCTGACCATGTCTATAATATCCCACCGAGAGTTGCCATTCTTCCACTCCCGCTCATAGGGATCACAAAAGCTACGGTAGAGCAGCTGCCGGGTAATTTCATCATCAAATCGAATGCTGTTATAACCCACAACACAGGTATCAGGCTCTGAAAATTCACTATGAATTTGGCGAATGAACTCAGCCTCGCTCAATCCTTCGGCTTTTGCTTTTTGCGGGGATATACCCGTAATCAGACAGGCAATAGGGTTCGGGAGGAAATCATCAGCAGGCTTGCAATAGATCACTAGCGGATCGCCAATGATGTTCAGGTCCTCATCAGTTCGAATGCCTGCAAACTGAGAAGCGCGATCCCGACGCGGGTCTGCACCAAAGGTTTCAAAATCATACCAATAGAGAGTTTTCAATGTTTGCACTGCTTTTGTTGATTCAATGAAAGGGCATTGTGCCAGATTCTTCAATAAATGGCTTTTTAGCTTGTGATTGTTTCACCCTAGCAATTCCTTAAAATCGCACATCTGTAGTAGTATCTCTACGTTGTATTTCTAAGTTGTTTGTTAAACCCCAGCGCCCTTTGTGGCAAGGAAACTTACCCTAAAAATGGATTTTCGTGGCTCTCACATAATAAGCGTAAAGCAGTTCGATCGAGACGATGTTGAAACGGTATTTAAAGTTGCGCAGAGCATGGAACCTTACGCTCAACGGCGCAGCTTAACCAAGGTCTTAGACGGGGCCATATTGGGCAATATGTTTTTTGAACCAAGTACACGTACCCGAGTAAGCTTCGGCTGCGCCTTCAATTTACTGGGTGGCGAGGTTCGTGAAACCACTGATATCAAGACCTCATCCATTTCCAAAGGCGAATCCCTCTACGATACCGCTCGGGTGATCAGCGGCTATAGCGATGTAATTGTGATGAGACACCCGCAGATAGGTTCTGTCGCTGAGTTTGCCAAAGCCAGTCGTGTGCCAGTGATAAACGGTGGAGACGGTGCCAATGAACACCCCTCACAGGCACTTTTGGACCTCTACACCATTAAGAAAGAACTCCAATCTAGCGATAAGCTAATCGACGGTATGCACATCGCGATGGTGGGGGACCTGCGTCATGGCAGGACAGTCCATTCTTTGTCTCAACTACTGGTTTTGTATAAAAGCATCACTTTTACAATGATTTCTCCAAAAGAGCTGTGTATGCCAAAAGCAATCGTCAACTTGCTAAAGGACGCAGGTCATAAGGTTATTGAGACTGAAGATATGGAATCCGGTCTGAAGGACAATGACACTGTCTACCTTACGCGAATACAAGAAGAACGCTTCACCACAAAATTAGAAGCTGACGTTTATCGTGGCCGGTTTCGATTAAACCGAGAGATCTACACCATGAATTGCCAGCCCAATACGGTAATTATGCACCCCTTACCAAGAGATTCTCGCGAAGAAGCTAACGAGCTGGACCATGACTTAAACCAGCACCCAAATTTAGCCATTTTTCGCCAAACTGACAATGGCGTACTCGTGCGAATGGCTCTGTTCGCGCTGATACTCGATGTGGTCGATACCGTTGATAAAAGCGCGCAAAAAGTGGGTTGGTACACACAAAGCAGATTCGAGGGCAGCTAAATCAGGTCGTTTGACGAAAAATAGCGTCAACAATCAGGCTAACAATAACAAACTTGAAAAACCCGAAATTATAGATAAAAGCAGGGCTAAGACTATGGGATTTAACGACTTACTGAAGATGATGATCGAAAAGGATGGTTCAGACCTGTTCTTAACCACCGGGGCTGCACCAAGCATTAAAGCCTTTGGCAAGCTCTCCCCGCTCATCGATAAAAGACTGCCTGAAGGTATGGTTAAGAAAATTGCCTACCAAATAATGAATGAAGAGCAAATCAGAGATTTTGAAAAAAACCTTGAAATGAACCTAGCCGTTGCCGATCCAGATATTGGTCGCTTTCGCGTTAACATTTTTAAGCAACGCGGCGAGGTAGCCATTGTTGCCCGTAATATCAAGACCGAGATACCCAGCGCTGATTCATTGGGACTGCCGCCGATCTTGAAAGACCTGGTAATGCAAAAACGCGGCATTGTTCTTTTTGTAGGTGGCACAGGCTCTGGCAAATCTACCTCTCTGGCCTCGTTAATCGATCACCGCAATAAGACCAGCGATGGCCATATCATCACCATCGAGGACCCGGTCGAATTTATACACCCACACCAAAAATCTATTGTGAATCAACGAGAAGTAGGTGTTGACACCAACAGTTATGAAGAGGCTCTGCAAAATACTTTGCGGCAAGCGCCGGACGTCATTCTCATCGGTGAAATACGAAGCCGAGAAACCATGGAACATGCTCTGGCATTTGCTGAAACAGGCCACCTTTGCCTCTCTACACTGCATGCAAACAATGCCAACCAAGCGCTAGATCGCATTATTAACTTCTTCCCTGAAGAGCGGCACAAACAATTGTTTTTGGATTTGTCACTGAACTTACAAGGTTTCGTCTCACAGCGCCTCATCCCGACGATAGATGGCAAACGCGCTGCCGCAATTGAGATTTTACTCGGCACTCCTCGGATTTGCGATCTGATCAAGCAGGCAAAGATTTTGGAAATCAAAGAGGTGATGGAGAAAGGTGAGCAGCAAGGAATGAAGACCTTTGATTCCGCTTTATTCGACCTCTACAAACAGGGTCGAATCAGTTATGAAGAAACCTTGAAAAATGCTGACTCAAAAAACAACGTTAGACTGCGCATTCAATTGTCTGAAGGGAAAACAGCCGAGGAAGAAGAGCTGGATGATTCGGGTGGGCTCTCTTTGGTCACCCAAGACGAAGACCAGCCTAGAATCTTTTAACACGGCTTTTTAATGTTATTAGGATAGAATTTCAATACTAACAAAGGATCTAACTTCACCGTGCTAACAAATTCTGAATACTTAAATCTTGACGCAGTGGACCTCGCTTGTGGCTTAAAGAATAAAGATTTTACTTGTTGCGAAGTCATGCATGCGGCTGTTAGCCGTGCTCGTGAAGTCAATCCGCGCCTGAATGCTATTAACGTAGAAAATTTTGAGCAGGCAACAGCCCAAGCCCAAATATTCGATAACGACGCCGCTGGCCTACAGCAAAGCCCCTTAGCAGGCTTACCCTTCCTGATTAAAGATTTGAGCCCTGTCAAAGGCCTGGCGAATAGTTTCGGCAGCAACCTGTTTAAGGGTCATATCGCCACCAATAACTCCAATATTGTGCGCCGCTATTTAGATGCTGGACTGATAATTATGGGGAAAACAAACACCCCAGAGTGGGGCTTAACGCTAACTACAGAGCCTGCCGCAAATGGCGCAACTCGGAACCCTTGGAACCTGGCCTATTCCACCGGCGGTTCCAGTGGCGGCGCTGCGGCAGCTGTGGCGGCAGGGATTTTGCCAGTAGCTCATGCTACTGATGGGGGTGGTTCTATTCGAATTCCTGCGGCCAACTGTGGGCTGGTAGGATTGAAACCTAGTCGCGGTCTAACGGCGATAGAGAACGAGATAGGGGCATGCTGGAGCGGTATGAGTGTTGGCCATGTGGTTAGCCAAACCGTCAGAGACAGTGCTGCGTTTCTCGATGTTATTACCCTTAATAAGCCACACCTGTTTCCAATGCCCCACCACATCGGCTCTTTTACGGAAGATCTCGGCGGCAGCCTTGGCAAGCTTAGAATTGGTCTCCAACTTCAACATCCCTTAGGTCAAGAGATACATGCCGACTGTCTTGAAGCTGTTATCAAAGCCGCGAGACACTGTCAGGGCCTTGGTCATGAAGTAGTCGAAATTTCACACCCAGTTAACTATAAGGCCACCACCTCCGCCATGGGAAAGATAATAAACACCCATGTATATCAATCAGTTAAAGATAGATTGAAGGAATTAAGCTTAACTATTGCAGAAAGCCCAATGGAAGAGTCGACTAAGCTTATGGCGACTGTCGGCAAAGACATCAAAGCAGCCGATTACATTGAAGCATTAGATGTACTAAAAACCGCCGAGTCGACGATGGCTGATTTTCATAGCCAATGCGATATCATCATTTCACCCGTTCTCAACATGCCTCCAGCAGAACTCGGCTGGCTAGATATGAACAGCAGTGATCTGAGAGAGTACGCAGAACGGTTCAAGCAATATAGCGGTTTCACGGCACTTTATAACGGTACCGGCCAGCCAAGCCTGTCTCTGCCTTTGCATATGACGGCCGCTGGACTTCCAATTGGCGTGATGTTCACCGGCGCTTGGGGGTCGGACAGCCTTTTACTTAAACTGGCCAAACAGCTAGAAAGTGCACAGCCATGGTCAAAGCGTGCACCATTAGACTAGTGTTTGAATTCCATCTTTCGTAAGCAAGCAGCGCCCTGACGCAACACTGCAGCAACAATATTAAAACTATGACAAAATTAACACTTAGATAAATAGCTAACTTTAAAATAAATATTAAAATCAATAAATACAGTAGTTTATAAATGACTATTAGTGGAGATTCTAAATGAAATTTCTTGCCTTAACACTCGCCATATCTTTCACAGCCTTACCCCTAAGCGCCGCTTTCGCGCAAGATTCCAGCGAGGCTTTTACAACCCTAAAAACTGAATGGGGTGTTCCAGACCTGCAAGGCAACTGGAAAAATGCCACAGTTATGCCCTTTCAGCGACCAAGTGATCTCGGCACCAAACAGTCCTATACCGAGGACGAAGCACGCCAGTTAGAGCTTAGCGCTCAACAAGCAGTTGAGCAGGACAATGAGCCATTAGATCCAAACCGCACCGCTCCGGCCCTAAAGGCTTTGCCACCGGTTGGTAACTACGACCTGTTTTGGACAGACCGAGGGATGTTCCTTCCAACTATAGATGGTGAATTTCGCACCTCAGCGGTAATTGATCCGCCTAATGGTCGAATCCCTGAACAAGTTGCGGGGTTTCGCGACCGCGTGGCACAAATTCGCGCAAGTCAGCCTGATCGTAATGACGGACCTGAAGGTAGAGGTTTGGGCGAGCGCTGCTTGATAGCATTCGGTAATAGCTCGGGCCCTGTCATGTCTCCCGTAATGTACAACAGCCATATGCAGATAGTGCAATCGCCAGGCTACGTCAACATTATCGTCGAGATGGCCCATGATGCTCGTATAATAAAGATCACAAACGACCGAAACCCCTCGTCCGAAGCCCACACCAAGTGGATGGGCGATTCTATCGGACGCTGGGAAGGCGACACCTTGATAGTCCAAACCAAGAATTACAATCCATGGATGAGTTACCGCGGGGCGCCAACAGAGAATTTGACGGTGATTGAAACTTTTCGCAGAGAAGCCAACAACAAAATCATCTATGGCTTTACCGTTGATGACCCTACAGTGTACACGGCACAATGGTCGGGAGAGTATCCGCTGTCAAAAATGGAAGAGCCTGTTTATGAATACGCTTGCCATGAGGGCAATTACGGCATTATCGGAATCCTAGCAGGAGCCCGCCGCTTGGAAGCTATGGAAGCCGCTGGCGTAGAGCGCGCTATTGAGCAGTAAATAGTACCTGAACCACAAAACGGCAACATTAAGCCCTAACAGTAAACAAGATCCTGCGCAGAATATTAGATTAACCCTGCGCAAGGGTTCACTCTGCTCGTTTGACTAAGCTTTTTTGTTAAGCTGCCCTTGCAAATCCTCGCCGGCACCGCCCTCTTATAACCCCTCCCGTCTAACTTCTGGAGCGCCCTAATGTTCGCTTAAAAGATATAAAATGCCAGCCCAAATTAGAGGGCCTCAGAATTCAATGGTTGCTGTCTGCACAGTTTAGCGAACGCCGTTCCTGACAGCAGTTACCTCCGCCAAAATCGCAATTGCTATTTCAGCAGGGGTCTTACTGTTTATCTGAAATCCAATTGGGGCATGCAACAGGTCTATTTCTGCCTCACTAAGCCCCAGCTCAGGCAGCCGTTTACGTCTTGCAGCTGACGTTCTTTCAGCCCCCATGGCACCAATGTAAAAGGCCTTTGTCTTTAGTGCTTCCATTAGCGCCATGTCATCTACTCTGGGATCATGAGCTAAGGCAATCACACCACTATAAGGATTGCTAAACTTTTCGCGCACTACATCATCAGGCAGCCTCGCCGTCGTTTCAACGCCAGCGACATGCCAATTGTCCAAGTAATTCGGCCTCGGATCGCAAAGGGTCACTTCGTACTCAAGCGCAAGAGCCATCTCCGCTACGTATTTAGCGACATCTCCAGCACCTAGAAGCAACAACCGATACATAGGGCTCAAGCTATGGGTCATTATGTCATCAGCGATAATAACGGCGACATCATTACTATGATCGGTAGCCGAGATATTGCCATTGCTAAGGTCCACCACACGACTGACTTCTTTATGCCCCTCTAAATCGCTAATCAATCGCGCAAAAGTTTTTAAATTGGCAGAACTTGGCTCAATATATTCAAGCAAGACATGCAATTGGCCCCCACAAGGTAGGCGCAGTCGCGCCTGCTCCTCCTCAGTTTTTCCATACTGAACAACAAAGGGCTTAGCCTTTAAATCAAACTGCGACTTCAAACTACCGTCTTGCAGCTGGCTAATGAAATCTTCTTCAATACAACCACCGGACACCGAACCTACTAACTCACCATCAGTGGTGCAGGCCATCATTGCACCGATTGGACGAGGCGAGGATCCCCAGGTTTTCAATATAGTGCAAAGCCAAACTGGCTTTGCGCGTTGCAACCACTGATCTACTTGGGAAATTATTTGCTGTTGACTACTTTGCATCGATTTTCTTCATAATAAATAATTTAATTTGGCTAAGTTTATACTTCACGAAGCTTCCATTTTCCGCGCCTAAAAATTAAGTAGCCTACTATACCAGTGAGCACATCGGATACAAATACAGCCCAGAACACCCCAACAGGGCCTAACTCCAATAGCATCGCCAAAGAATAAGCTAACGGCACTTGCACGAGCCAAAAACAGAACACGTTGATCCAGGTCGGAGTCATAGTGTCTCCAGCCCCATTAAAAGATTGAATTATCGCCATACCAATACCCCAAGGAATATAACCCAATGCAAATATCCATAGCGCTTGCACCGCATAGCCCGACGCAGCCGAATCTTCGATAAAGATCCCCACCAGAGGGGTCGCAAAAAGCAGCATCATTAACGATGCAAACCCCATGTAAAAGGCATTGAACTTTACAATTTGCCAAACTGACTGCTCAGCTCGGTCTGGCAAACCTGCACCTAGATTCTGCCCAACCAAGGTCGCCGCAGCATTGCTGAGCCCCCATGCAGGCAAAATCGTGAACATTATAATTCGCAAGCCAATGGTGTAGCCGGCAACAGCCTCGTTGCCAAAGCTGGACACTATTTGCACAAGAAAAATCCAACTCGCTGTGGCAACGAGAAACTGCGCTATTCCTCCTAAAGATATTTTTACCAGAGAGCTTAGGGTAGGCAAATGCGGCAGCATATTTGCCATGTGCAGCCGTATTCTCCCACCGCCACCACAAATATAGTAAAGACCATAAAGCACACCAACTCCACGCCCAATGTTAGTCGCCACAGCAGCACCTGTAAGCCCTAATTCAGGAAACGGTCCATAGCCATAGATTAAGACTGGGTCGAGTACTATGTTTATGCAGTTAGCAAGGGTGAGAGCTTTCATCGCAAGACTGGCATCCCCCGCTCCTCGAAAGATCCCATTGATAAGAAACAAAAATAGAATCGTAAACGACCCACCAAACATAAGCCTGGTATAAGGTACGCCGATGGCGAGCACTTCTTCATCTGCCCCCATCGCCATTAAGATGTTTGGTGCGTAAAAAACCCCGACAAGCCCAACAACAATAGAAACAAAAATACCTAGCCATATCGCCTGCGCTGCGGCAAGGGACGCGCCTTCACTATCTTGCTCACCGATACGACGAGCGACCATCGCAGTAGTGCCCATACTCAACCCTATGGCAACAGCATACAAAAGAGTAATCATTGCTTCTGTCAGGCCCACGGTCGCCACTGCGGCAGTGCCTAATCCTGCCACAAAAAATATATCCACCACGGCGAATACCGATTCCATAGCCATTTCCAATATCATTGGAATTGCAAGCAGCAAAGTGACCCGCCCTATTGAGCCTTCGGTGTAATTTAGTTCAGAATCACCTGTAACTGACTGCTTAATCAGCCCCCAAGCATTCTTTATTTTCTGTAATTTCATTGTTCAAATCCTAAAGTGACACTTGTGCGGCCAGTAAAAGATTAGGCTAAGATAAAGAATAGAAAAATTAACAGCCTGCAATCTTTTGTAAAAAAGATAGTTAATAGATCGAGGAGGTTTCGAAAGAGCTAAATGCCCGATGCTATTGCCGTACAATTATCTACCGCCGCATAAAACCAACTATCTGACAATTCAGTTAAGTTGCCCAAAGTTAGGTTGCCGACGAGTTACGCTCAGAACCACAGGCAAAATTTTGGACCCAATCACGGATGCAGATAGAGAGAGAAAAAGAGAAGGAGTCGTGGGATTAAACCAGCAATCGTCTTGGATAAACGCTAACCAAAGCACTTTAGAACTTGTCTCCAAAAAAATTAAAAAGCCCTTTGGCCTCTTCTTTAACCACTGGTCTATCCTTTAAATTTGGTGAGTAGATAAAGGCTATCAGATCGCTAAAAACTAGCGACATTATTGACGTGCAGGGATTATTCAGCGAAGAGTATATAGGCGAGAATTTTAAAAGTCCCCTTTTTTATAAAGCTTGCCCAGTCGATCTAGAACCTAATTAGGCAGGTGAACTTGTTTCTGTTGGGGCTCGTTAGCCGTTCTTACTACCTATGGGTCTCTAAGAAAATTCCGCGCAATTGCACCTGCCGCGCTTTTGTCAGTGAAATTAAGGATATGATCAATGGCCCTGTTGCCCGGATTGGCATTGTTTGTGATGCTGGCCTCAAGCTCCCCCGAAACATAATCGCTAAGTCCCTCAGGTATGCGCAGATGACTGAACCTCCCAGCCAGTGCCTCAGATTGAGTTGCCACCACGACCAAGGAACACTCTACAATGAAGAGTTGTCTGATGGGGTTAAGTGCACGGTATGTGAAAGCTTGCTCACTATGCTGATAACTAGCCGATTGCAGTTCACGATGTCGCGACGACTCACAATCTCTGATACCAGCCTCCTCCTCTAACCGGTTACAACGATGAGAATAAAACCTGATTCGCCTCTGAGCGTCAAGATATTGCAGAGACACTTGAATCATAAACGCCGACGACAAGTTGATATTTGAAGATCTATTACCGAGCAACACTGCTATGGCGCTAGCGTTGGCATCTACATCAGGGGCCCTGATTTTCCAGCAGACCATTGTTTGAGGGCTCTTTATCACTATCAAGCTCTCTGACAATACTACTTTCTTGTGCCAGCAATTCGCCACTCGACGCATTTCGGCGACAGCCAATTTTGGAATTGCCTACTCATCAAAAAGCCACTCAGTCTCAGGAACCTGTCGTTTATAAGGATTTTGCACATATATACGCACAGAGACGGCTTTGGGCATGTCAGGTGGTAGCTCCCCTACTTGCCAACCTATCTGACCATTAAAAAAACACCAGCACACCATTAAAAAGCAAGCTCACCAATATCGCAGGGAGCTATTTTCCAGATTCTGCGGGAATCTCTTGGTGAGACTCAAAGTCAAATAGTTCGATTTCCATAAGAATTAGAACTAATCATTAAAGCTTTTAGTTGGAAAATAAACCGAAGTGATTTTCTTTTCGGCCTCGCACGGCGGATCTTTATTTACTCTGCGCGCACACAGTTGAGCAGCTAAGCGACAGGAGGATCCTCTGTCTTAAGTTGTGAAGATTGGATGGAGGCGTTGAATTAATTCTACTTTGAACTGCTTAGCTCTATCACAATTAGCACTTGGCTTTTATACACAAAGCACCTAGCTAAATAGATCCGGTGACATGCGCTGCGATTCCAAACCCAGTAAATACTCTTTTGTTTCTAATCCACCACCAAAGCCTGTTAACTTGCCAGAGCTGCCAATCACTCGATGACAGGGGATAATAACGGGTATTGGATTCACGCCATTGGCCGCCCCTACCGCCCTAGATGCTTTAGGGCGATCAATATGTTTTGCCAATTGACCATAGCTCCATGTTTCTCCGTAAGGAATTTTTAACAGAGCTTGCCATACAGTTCTCTGAAACTCTGTACCAGCTGGCGCCAAGCGCAAATCAAACGTATCGAGTTCACCTGCAAAGTATTGGTTTAACTGATCCATTGCATCGCGAAACGGAGCGTCGTCTCGCTGCCAGCCTGACTCGTGCCTACGTTTCATTTTACCTTTTGGAAATCCAAGCAATGACAGCGCATCACCCTGTCCGGCCAAGAGCAATGAGCCGATAGGTGTGTCATGGTAAGTGTAAAAAGTTTTCATAAAATGACTTCCCAATGAAGTATTTAATACGATCGAATATGATTGAGTGAGAAATAAATCTCTTCCCTAGCTCGCTAGTTTTTTTGCCGCTGTGGTTTGTGCCTGCTTTGCTGTTTTAGCCTTTTCCATAACCGGCTTATGAACAGCTCCATAGTGGGTCCATAGAAATATTACCGAATAGGCTCGCCATGGCTTCCAAGCTTCGCTTAATTGCAGCAGCTGTTTCGATGTCAAAGTATCCCCAGGCTCTGTCGCCGCCCGGCGCAGGATCAAATCAGAATAGGGAAACGCGTCAGGATTACTTAAGGCCCTCATCGCAATGTAATAAGCAGTCCATTCACCTATTCCTTTGATCGAACAAATTTTCTCGACAAAACTGTCCGTGTTTGTCGTGCAGTCGATAATCAATTCATTGTGCTCGACCATTTCTGCAATCTGTTTAATAGCAGCAATACGCTGGCCGACTATTCCCATATTATTTAGATCGCAGTTAAGCAAAGTCTCTGGGTTAGGAAAAATACGGCTCAGGTTCGGGTTATCACAGCTATATGGTTGCCCATAGCTGTTCGCGAGTCGTCCGACTAAAGTTGTTGCCGCTTTAACAGTCACTTGCTGGCCAAGCACCGCTCTTACCGCAACTTCAAAACCATTCCAGCAGCCTGGCACTCGCAGACCGCTGTTTTTTTCAACTATCGGTCCTAAAATTTTGTCTCTAACAAAAAAACTTTCGATCTTCTCACTGTCCGCACGCAAATCAAACATCGTCCTTATTCGATCGATAATATGATAGAGCTGGCGGGACTCTGGAAAATTTATCTGTACTTTTAATTGAGTCGATGTGTCACTAAATTCAACTCGAAGATCTCCGGTGACTCCTTCTATGCTTATTGTCCTGGCATAGGAGTTTTCTGTAACATGCTCCACCCCTGGAATATGTCGATAAGCGAGAAATGCTAATAATTTTTTCCAGGCAAAAGGAGGACGAAACGATAACGTCATCTCAATCACGTTCGAGCCCTTGATAATTTGGCTTGTTTTACGCCGCCTCAACTCTTTCGGGGTTCGGTCATAAGTCTTTACAAAAACGTCGTTGAACCTTCTCACACTGCCAAATCCCGAGGCGAAACAAATTTCAGCTAGGGGTAAATTAGTCTCGTCTATTAGTTTTTTCGCGAAGTGCAAACGTCGAGTTTGTGCAACCTCAATAGGTGACGCCCCTATATGGTCTTGAAACAAACGTCCTAGTTGACGCGAGCCAACATCGATTTCGTTGGCAAGGTCTTCCACAGAGCCATCATCTAAGTAGCCTTGATCGATAAGCTGCAGAGCACGCGATACTTTCCAAGATGAGCCGCTCCACGCGGGGGTTCCTGGTGAGGATTCTGGACGACAGCGTAAACAGGGTCTAAATCCAGCAGCAGATGCAGCCGCGGCTGAAGGATAAAGCTGGACGTTTTTCTTCATTGGTATTTTAACCGGACACACTGGCCGACAGTAAATTCCGGTTGTCAATACTCCAACAAAAAAACGCCCGTCAAAACGAGCGTCGCGGCTCTGGCGGGCATCTTCATATTCATCCGGATTCAATAACATCGTGCCCTCTATGTTTTACATGGCAACTACTGTAACGCTCAGTGATGACTATCATACTCCCATTTAATAGATTGACTGGCCGTTTTCGGACCTTATCATTTAATTACTGCTCGGCGCTAAAACCAGCCGCAAAATTCACAAATAGCCAACGCTTGAAAGCTTTTATTGTCATGCATCTGACCAAACTGACCTTAGCCGACATTAACGCTCTTTGACTATCGAAAAACCGGCCTAGCATCGTATGCTCACTACCGTGGGCTAGGCGGCCCGCATCTTAATGTCCCAAATTTTACCGCTGCCTTTGTGGTGAGAAAAAGCACGCTCCTCCCTCATTCCACTACATCCACCTCACCTTCCCTATAAAACAAAGTCGCCAAGCACGGTAGTTTGTGGCGGATAGAAATAACAGCAACACAAACTTAACCTCTAGAGCAACCAGGCGCACACCTGTGGGATCATTCGGCGAAGCGCCTTTTCACGGACTAAAATCAATGAATGTAGGGGGAGATAGCAAGCCAGTTAGGGAGCCTGCGCAAACGTATTCTTAAATCATGACAGCACCAACCCCTCACTATCAGATAGGTCGGCACTATTGAAGATCAACCAATGCCATACTCTACGCCACTGACAATGCGATGCCTGACCGCCTAGTGTATGATTAACCGCCTTAATATTGTTCTGAATACGCACGGTGATTTGCTATGATTAGCTTGAAGTACACGCCAGCCCGCAATTAATTACCTACAAGAAGTGAAAAAATAATGTCAGACAAAGACTTACGGAAGTTTTCAAAAATAGTCGTTGATGGTTTTGAACAAGCGCCAAGTCGCTCGATGCTTAGAGCGGTCGGTTTTGACGACGATGACTTCAAGAAACCACAGATAGGTATTGCCTCGACCTGGAGCATGGTCACCCCCTGCAATATGCACATCAACACACTAGCCGAAGAAGTCAACAAAGGTACCGATGCAGCAGGAGGTAAAGGGGTGATTTACAACTGCATCACAATATCTGACGGTATTTCTATGGGCACCGAGGGTATGAAGTACTCTCTTGTTTCCCGAGAAGTCATCGCCGACAGCGTGGAAACGGTGTCAGGATGTATGGGACACGACGGCATCATTACCATTGGTGGTTGTGACAAGAATATGCCTGGGCTAATTATGGGCATGGCCCGCCTTAACCGACCTTCGATATTTATCTACGGCGGCACCATTCAACCGGGCCCTAACCACACCAATATAATCTCTGTTTTTGAGGCAGTCGGCGGCCGAGCCGCAGGCACAGTTTCCGACATTGAATTGAAAAACATAGAGGAAACTGCCATCCCAGGACCTGGATCCTGCGGCGGCATGTATACCGCCAACACAATGGCTTCAGCTATTGAAGCTATGGGTATGAGTTTGCCTAATAGCTCAGCCCAAGACGCTATTTCTAGTGAAAAGGTTGACGATTGTTTGAACGCTGGCGCCGCCATCATGAATTTGCTTGAACAAGACATTAAGCCCTCTGACATAATGACACGAGCCTCTTTTGAAAACGCGATTAAAGTCGTGATTGCCCTCGGCGGATCAACCAATGCGGTACTTCATTTATTGGCGATGGCTCATACTATCGGCGTGGAACTTGAATTAGATGATTTCACCACAATTGGCAAAAAGACTCCCATGCTTGCCGACCTAAAGCCTAGCGGCAAATACTTAATGTCTGAGCTGATTAAAATTGGCGGAATTCAACCGCTAATGAAGACTATGTTAGAGGCAGGCATGTTGGATGGCAGCTGCATGACTGTGACAGGAAAAACGTTAGCAGAAAATTTGGCTGATGTAGCACCCTACCCTGTAGGCCAGGATATTATCCGCCCGCTGAACAACCCAATAAAGAAAGACAGTCACCTAGTTATCTTAAAAGGCAATTTGGCACCTGGTGGTGCCGTTGCGAAAATCACTGGCAAGGAAGGTCTTAGTTTTACTGGTAATGCCCGTGTATTTGAGTCAGAAGAAGAATGCCTAAAAGGTGTTCTTGATGGAACGGTAGTTAAAGGAGATGTGCTTATCATCCGCTACGAAGGACCAAAAGGCGGCCCAGGCATGCGCGAAATGCTAAGTCCTACTTCTGCCATTATGGGCAAAGGCATGGGCGAAGACATAGCGCTCATTACTGATGGACGATTTTCTGGAGGCTCTCACGGCTTTGTTGTGGGCCACGTCACGCCTGAGGCAAGTGAAGGCGGCCCTATTGCCATCATTAAGACCGGGGATAGAATTTCAATTGACGCTGAAAATAATACGCTCTATTTGGATTTGAGTGATGCGGAAATAGCTGAACGTTTGAGCAAGTGGAAGAAACCACCGGCTCGTTACACTAGGGGCGTATTGGCAAAATTCGCAGCCTCAGCCGCATCAGCTTCAGAGGGCGCGGTTACAGATAAATACCTGTAGCGGCGACAAACCTAAAATTAAGTAAGAAAAATAAAAAAATAGGTCAAGACCAAAAATAATGCCTGATTTTTTCACCAGTATCGCCGGTTTGTTAGAAGGCTCTTTTTTACAGAGTGCTGCATTATGGACCCTGCGCTCAGTACCTGGATTTCCACCGATTATTCAGACGGTGCACATTCTTGGTATTGCCGTGTTAATGGGAACCATTGTCATGCTAAACCTGAGGGTATTAGGTATAGCGGTGCGCTCACAAGAGCTAACCGAAATGACAAACAGGGTTATGCCATGGGTCTGGTGGGCATTGATCAGCAATTTCATTTCTGGCGCATTCTTTTTGTTTGCCCGTCCGTACCGCTATTTCAATAATCCTGTCTTCGGCTGGAAAGTTTCGTTCCTCATTCCTGCTGTCGTACTTACCCTAGTTTTTTATTGGATACAAAAAAGACAACCCGGTTTTTGGGAGAAGGATGCAAAGCATCTTTGGGGCGCTAGGGCAATCGCACTACTCTCACTCGCTTGCTGGATGATGGTTGCAATGGCCGGACGCTGGATAGCCTATGTTGAATATCTCTACTACCCCGCGTAACCATGATTAATTTGAATAGCTATGCAACTCGGAAACCACCACTATGATAAATAGTTTTCTCAGAGATCCGTTTTGGATTGATATCGAAAACTGGCCTATCAGCTGGGAGATTGGCGGCACCGCTTGGTTTCCTTTTTTAGAATCTATTCATGTAATAGCTGCGGCTATGGTTGTTGGCTCCATTTTATTCGTCGATTTAAGACTGCTGGGGCTAGCCGCCACACGCTACCCAATTACCACCCTATCTAAAGAATTAGTGCCCTGGTCATGGGCCGCTTTTATTATTGCAACTATCACCGGTCTTGGCATGTTTATCACCCGCGCAGCCTCCCATGTAGTGAACCCAGCTTTCCAGTGGAAGATGGGGCTTCTTGCACTTGCTGGCATCAATATGCTGTATTTCCATCAACGTGTATTTAAGAACATACAGCAATGGGACAACGCATCATCTACCCCGATGCAAATAAAAATTATCGGCAGCCTGTCTCTGTTTTTATGGTCCGGGGTTATGCTGGCAGGCCGTTGGGTCGGTCACATTATTTAAATACAGAGAGACCATTGCAGCTTATCGGTTAGGCTATTTTCTTTACCCGCTTACAACCTTGAATCTTTACAGAGGTTGGACACCGGTAAAAGCGATAGAGGCGCACAGCTAAAGCCATGGAAATTCTTAAAGTAACAAGCCTCTGTGAACCTGTTAAATATCAAATTTAAGGGGATTTAGGCTCTATATTTAATTACCACTGCTCTAGGTGTCGCAGATGACATGGAGCGGCTTATCGAACTAGAGCCTCAATAAATAAAAATCAATTTACTTGGTTAAGCTCAGAGGGAAACCTCAGCAGCTTCAAATCACCCCCCAAATGCCGCTCCGTATTTTTGTAAGAATTGCGGCTCGCCTTTGATCATCGCTTACCAAGATACACCTAACTTGCTAGGGGCGCCTTTAGGCCCGCTAGTAGGGAAAATCAAGAACAAGTAGAAGCCCACTTCCTCGTAGCTTAAAAGTTAACTGGCAGCAGATTACGGATTCGCTTCCCCAGTATAATCAATGGCCAATAAATCCATAACCAGTGCGACAAACCGCAGCGACGGATTAATCTACCGCCATATAAACACTGGCTAAACGCTTTGGTACTTGCCCAACCGGTATCCTCGCAACGGTTTTCATCATAGCCACATCTACAGCGTAAGTCACATGATCCCCGGCAGCTCCGATGTAGGCTGTTTTTCCATCAGGGGTAAAGGTAACCCACTCCGGATGTTGCCCCACATATACCTGCCCTATTTCGGTTAAATCTGGCAGCGAGTGAATATAAACCGTGCTGTAAACTTTGCTGGTAGACCATAGCGTTTTTCCGTCTGGAGACACACCCAGACCGTGAGCCGGCGCTCCTTGTAAGCCATCGTAATGAGCCTTTTGACCTGGCGCTGGTGGATGCTCAATTCGGCTTACTTCCTTGCGCGAGGCAAAGTCCACTACAGCAAAACCATGAAAACCTGAAAGTTGAACAAAGATATTTTTGGTCGAACCATCTGGATTAGTATTGAAGATCATTGGCCGAACACCTGAGCTCATTTTCAAGGTCCACGCCAATTCATTACTCGCAATCTCAATCACATTGATTGTGCTTGTTTGAATAGAACCACCTACGGCGTATTTACTGTCCGGGGTTACATACACATTGTGAATAGCCCCCTCAACTGGGATGCTTTTGATCTTTTGCATAGAAGCTACATCGATCACATCTATGGCCCCAGGCATTTCCATGATGGCAACATAGACTCTACTGCCGTCTCCGGTAACGGCAACATTGTTAGGTCTTCCGCTCAGGGGGATACGCCTCTTAACCCGCATGGTCCGAGAATCAACGATATCTAGGCTATGCTTAGCCTCGTTTGTAATATAAAGCTGAGACCCGTCTGGCGCGCCGACGATGCCGTGCGGTATTTCTATATCGGTTATCTCACCAATCACACTATTGGTAACCGGGTCGATAACTGTGGATGTATCTGAAGCGGCATTGGTTTGGATAATTCGAACTTGCACTGAAGAAGGTTCGCGGCGAACTTTAGCACCGGCCACCCAAGCAGCCATAATTCGCCACTCCGGGTCAAATTGACTAGCAAAATGTTTGCCGCCACCGTGAAAAGGGTCACCACCGGCCTCCGTCGCTAAAGGATGGGTTAACAAACGACTACTGAGTGGGTCTGCCCCTGGTAAGACGAACTGACTAGCAGACTCAAAATTCATGCGCGACTGCTGTTCTGTAAAGAACAGTTTATGATCTTCTAATGCTTGTAATCGAAAGTTGCTGGAACGAGTGTGACATTGAATACAGCGAACCCTCCCTTCTCGCTTGGCAAGAAAAACCGGCTGCACCTCGTTCTTAAAATAGTTGTAATCTAGTTGTATTGATTCCTGAGAAACCGCGTGAGATGCAAGTAAGGCGACACCTATC
>JBLHTH010000043.1:0-20549 GCA_047627195.1 Pseudohongiellaceae bacterium
TGGCCCGCGGCTAACTGCCTCTCTTACAATGCTGAAATCTCCGACCAGTCTACTCGTTACCAAATCATTAGCCTAATCTACAAAAGCAACATTTGAGACTGATCATCGCAAAGGCTTTGACCTTGTAATATCCTGCAAAAACTCCCGCTGACTGACGTTATTTGGTGTCACAGAAAACTCAAGAGCTTTCTAGTTGAGAATACCAAAATCACAGGCGAAGCATAGCGAGACTATCACTAGGAGCTGGAGGATTTCGTGAGCCTTTCAAAAAAAATAGAATGAAACTAAACTCCACCAACTTTGACTAGTCGCCTACCAAAACTTTCACCTTTAAATAGCCCGCAAAAAGCCAATGGGAGAGCCTCCAATCCTTCGAATATTTCTTCCTCGTAGATCAAAATTCCCTCTCGAATAAGCCTGCTCATTACGTTCTGCGCTTCGACAAAATTAGGTATGTCATCAAACACTACAAGTCCCCGCATCAGAAGTCGTTTGGCAATAAACTCGATCGTATTCTTAATCCCGTGGCGCTCCTCGAGCGGAACGCTATAGTCCGCCGTCTGCCCAGAAACAATTATCCTTCCGTTAAGCCGCATCATTGGAAGAACTGTGTCGATCATGGCGTTACCGACATTATCAAAAAGAACGTCAACACCCTCTGGACAGGCCACTGCGATAGCACCTGCCAGATCGCTCTCTGTTTTATAGTTGATTGCTGCATCGAAACCGGCTTTTTCTGTTAGCCAAGTACATTTCTCATCGCTACCCGCAATGCCGGTCACCGATGCCGCCCCCCAATGCTTGGCCAGCTGCCCAGCTGTCGCTCCGACGGGGCCGGCGGCAGATGTGACTAGCACATGGTCGCCCTGCTGAAAACGTCCTATGCGTTTCAAGCCGAAATAAGATGTCATTCCAGGGACTCCCAATATGCCCAAAAAAACGGATCTTGGAATATCTATTTCAGGTAGTTTGAACGCGAAACCAGCCCCACCAAAGATACTATGTGATGCCCAGCCGCCGCCCATAGTAACCATGTCACCTTTTTTATAGTCGGCACTGCGGCTATCTAGCACACGCCCGATCGAAAATCCACTGATCACCTCACCTGGTTTGACCGGTGGTGCATAGCCCGGCACTCCAGACAGCCGTGAACGCATGCCTGGATCAACCGAGACAAAATGGTTCTCAGCTATAAATTGTCCTTCTTGCAGTTTGCGAAGTGGAGTTTCTTTAAGCTCAAAGTCAGTCTCTTTAGGCAACCCTTCTATATTAGCTTTTAGGGAAACATAGCGTATGAAGTCGGTCATTTTTATCTCTCTTGTTAGCGATTACAGGTACTATTAAGGAACAGTCCATAATTGTATATCAGACTATTTATAGCTATATAAGCTACAGCTGTATTACAAAAATTACACGGCGCCACAACACCAATAAATTTGACAAAATACCTCCATTCGGCCCGTTTTAAAGAACTCATATAGGCCTGTGTCGTGCTGTTGGCGATAAAGTTAGTAGATTAAGGGGACGACCAGTTGAGTGATAAAATTATTGGTATCTGGATTTTCTGGAAACCACCTCTTAAAGCAGGAATCCATCTGAAACTGAGCTAAATCTTGCTTTCATCCGTAAGATATTGATATGGAAGCACCGATCAAAACCTCCGACCTCACTTTGAAACTCACAAATATGTTTGTGGTATGACTAACAGTCCAAACGACAGGCGCTCTGTTCCCGTCCCCCATAGTCGCCTGTCTAGACTTGGGCGCATAGGTGCGATGGCCATTGGCGTTGCAGGGAATATGGCCGCCAACAGCGTCGCGCAGTGGACTAAAGGTCAAAACCCGTCTGTGCGTGATCTTATGCTCACCCCAAGCAACATCTTTCGCATTACACAACAATTGGCCCAGCTGCGCGGTGCAGCAATGAAAGTTGGCCAATTGATTTCGATGGATACCGGGGATTTTATGCCGCCTGAGCTCGCGCAAATAATGGCGCGTTTACGCGAAAATGCCGACAGCATGCCGCCTTCCCAACTAAAGCAGGTATTGGCTAAACAGTGGTCGGACAATTGGTCGGCGTCATTCGAATTTTTTGATATGCGCTGCATCGCGGCAGCATCCATTGGTCAAGTACATCGCGCGCAGCTCATCGATGGGCGTAACTTGGCAATCAAGGTTCAATACCCCGGTGTAGCGAGAAGCATCGACAGCGACGTTCAAAATATCGGCGTTCTAATCAAGCTCTCTGGCTTGCTCCCCAAAGGGTTCGAGCTGGCACCGTATTTACGAGAAGTACGCAATCAGTTGCACGAGGAAACCAATTACGCCATCGAGGCTGCCCACCTGAAACGATTTCATGCACTTTTGGCTGATACACCGCACTTCAATATACCTAGCATTCACGAGGATTGGAGTACGCCAAGCATCTTGGCGATGGAATATGTCGAAGGCATTTCAATTGAACGGGTCGCCGCACTTTCTCAAGAAGAGCGTGATCAAGTTGCCAAGCATTTAATCGTGTTGATGCTGAGAGAATTGTTTGAATTTGGAGTCATGCAAACAGACCCTAATTTTGCGAATTATCGGTATCAACCTGACACGTGCAGAATTGTATTGCTCGATTTCGGAGCTACACGAGAAATTGCGCCAACTGTTGTCGATCAATATCGCCGGCTAATACGCGCAGGTTTATTAAACGATGATGGTGCGCTGATGGAGCTTGCACAAGGCATCGGATTTTTCAGCGCCCAAACCAGTTCATCGCATCGTTATCAAATCTTAAAAATGATGCAAATGGTTTTCGATGCGCTTACCGCACAAGAGAAATTCGAATTTAGCGATAAGACCATAGCCAAGCAGCTGCAAGCTGATGGTTTTTCCTTGATAGAAGATGGCTTTATACCCCCTCCATTACCGATTGAACTCATGTTACTGCATCGAAAAATTGCTGGAATTTTTCTAATATGCGTACGCCTTTCTGCTTCAGTCGATGTGGCAGCTTTACTGCGACCATACGTGTTTGAGCAAGCTGACACCAAACAGGGCAGTGGCATCAAATGAGCGAGCTCGCACAAATTGTCTGGTTTAAGCGCGATTTACGCATTACTGATCATGCGCCGCTGTTGACTGCGTCACAATCAAGTGCAGCAATACTGCCGCTTTACATTGTAGAGCCAAATTACTGGCTGCAACCGTTTGCATCAAAGCGGCATTGGTATTTCATTCATGATTGTTTGGTCGACTTAAATTTATCACTTACCAATATAGGCCAACCGCTTGTTATCAAAATTGGCGAGGCCGCTGAGGTGCTGAGGACGCTTCATTTGGAGCATGAGATTAGTGCCGTACATACGTTTGAAGAAACTGGCAATCGCTGGACCTATGATCGAGACATTGCGGTCAGAGCTATGTGCGCTAAAAATAGGCTTATGCTACATGAATACCCGTCAAACGGTGTCGTTAGAGGATTAGGCAGCCGCGATAATTGGTCTGCAATCCGAAACACAAGGATGATGCAGAAAATATTACCCAGACCCAGCGCTATAACGCCGCTGCCCACTGTCATATCAGATTTTTTGCCAGGTAAAGATGACCCAATTTTTGGCTCAACGCCAATCGGTAACGTTCAAAAAGGTGGCCGTAACATTGCTGTTGCGGATTTGCGTAGCTTCCTAAATCACCGGTCCCGCGAGTACCTTTTTCATATTTCAGCACCTGACTTATCCGAGATTCATTGCTCTCGACTTTCTACTCACCTGACATGGGGCACGCTGTCAGTGCGTGAGGTTGCTCAATCGATAGCCAAACGTGGGTCGCAGCTGTCTCCTAGTGAGAAGAAGAGTTTTGGCCGTAACCTAACAGCATTTAGTTCACGCCTTGCGTGGCGCTGCCATTTCATTCAGAAAATTGAAGATCAGCCTGAAATCGAAACTCATTGCATGCACTCGGCATTTGAAGGATTACGAATTAACGAACACAATGAAGCTCATTTTCAAGCGTGGGCTAACGGTCAAACCGGTTATCCCTTTATCGACGCTTGCATGCGAAATTTGAACGCCGAGGGCTGGATAACATTTCGTATGCGAGCCATGTTGGTGAGCTTTGCAAGCTATCAGCTTTGGCTTGATTGGCGCATTATCGGATATCACCTAGCGCGGCTATTCACTGATTACGAACCCGGAATTCACTACAGCCAACTTCAGATGCAATCGGGCGTAACGGGTATCAATGCCATGCGTGTTTATAATCCACTAAAACAATCTATGGAGCACGACCCAAGCGGCGTATTTATTCGTAAATGGGTCCCTGAGCTAAAGAACGTGCCAACCGCATTCATTCACGAGCCCTGGAAGTGGCAAAAGACCCTCATTGACAACAGCGATTTTACGCTTGGTCAGGACTACCCCGAAGCAATAGTCGATCAAGCCGTTTCGGCAAAAATTGCCAAGCAAAAAATCACTGAAGTTCGCAATAGCTTGGATTTCAGAATCGCCGCCAACGCCGTTTTTTTGAGGCACGGTAGTCGCAAAACCCGCTCCAAAAAGCGCAAGACGCCGAAAGCAAAAGACGATGATCAGTTTTCATTATTCTAAATGATCAAAAAGGGGGACAGAGGTGTCCAACAATTAAAGGCAATTAAAAAATAGAATTAAAGGGGTCGGAGGGATTTAAATTAAATCCCTCCGACCCCTTTAATTGACCCCTTTAATTGGACCCCTTTAATTGCCTTTAATTCGCAAGCTGTAGTTAATCGCAATCACTGCTGTTCGTCGTTTTCCGCGCGGCGTGCTCCAGCAAGGATTCCGCTCATCGCATAGTTTCCTTCATGGCAGGCGAATTCATAGACCTTGTTTGGCGTTGAGAGAAAACTTAATTCCCCGTGCCAGACCTGCGAATAATAAGCTGGATCGTCAACGCTGAACTCATAGACAATTTGCTCAGCCGATACGCGCGTGAGTCGCTCTGTTACACGCCCACCACTTGTGAGACTTATCGCGGCCTCTTCCTGCAAAGGACTGAAATTTGTCGTTTCAACTACCAGTGTGTCGCCTTCCCAGTGCGCGATGGATTCTCCGAACATCGGCATTAAGGCGGCCATCTTGTGCTGCGAAGATATGGGAATGATGCGCGCATGACTGATCATTTCGGTTCGCAATACGATGTAGTCTTTAGTCTGTATAAACTCGTAGTTGTTGTTATAGAGGCCGTTGATCATAGGTGGGCCCGTTCTAAGACCGGTGCTGATGCAACGTTCGGCTAACGGTCGAGTCTCTGGGCCATCAAAACTGGAAATTTTGGCGCGCAGTGCGACCTTGCGTGCACGACCGGCTGAATTATAGGGAATCTTTCCGTCGGCCGGATCGACGATCCAAGAGGTGCGGTGCTCGCCGTTAATAGAGCCAAACTTAGTGCCCGGATCAATCCAAAAAGCGTTATAGCCTCGCCCCTTTGAGAGGTCACTGCCATCTGGTAACTGACCGGCAACCATATTGTCGTCAGTCGCTAAGCGCACATTTTGCGGGTGCTCAATGGTCGACCGGATTACCTCATCGTCACTGAGCGTCGCTCCGCTATAGCGCGCGTCACGCTCGAGAGTTGTTATCGAGGCATTGGACCACGTTCCTTGCAGATCAGGCTTACCATATGCAGTTCGCGGTGGCTCGTAAGCCTGCCCGAAAGCAAGCTGACTCAACAGAAGTGCTAGTGGCAACGTTGACATGGATAGCTGGGATGTTCTTTTCATTATTGTCTCCCTAGTTTGTGCAATACAGTCTCATGTTTTACCACTACCCCGCGCCGTACTCAAAATTATCAGCTAATTTACTCGAACAACAATAAAAAAGTATGAGCTTGAAGCGGAAATAGTACGGATAAGTACAGAGATCTAGTTCATTCGCCGCTTCTTCAAATAGAAGCAAGAAGTCAACCTTCTTAGCTAATTTTAATCAGTAATGCAGCTATCTAAAAGAGAAGGTGATAACCCCACCCGCTATTTATAATTGTTTAACCTGAGCCCCTGCGTATAGAGGGGCTAGCCACGATAGCCCCAAATAGTTGGGCCAGCATTAATTTAGCAGTGCGTCATCATTGCTCAACCTCAAGCGGTAGTTGCGCTTTAATTCGGTGCGCCCGCACTGATGTAGCGCGATTAGCGATAGCGGATGAGACGCATATTAGTGCCGTTTCCTATGTGAAGCCTGTGTATACGGGGTTCGAGAAATTGGCACGGTGCATGCATTTACGTTTGCACGCAGTGAATCTAATTCTCGCTTACCCTCTGGACTACAGAGGGATTCGAAATGGTAACTGCAACATTTTAACGGACCATTAGGTCTGCGGCATTGTGAGAAATGCGCCTTGCCCTAGAGCATTCGACCTTGGTAACTAAATTCTTTCAGTCTTGAGCGCACTTAGTCTTTAACTAAACTAGCCTCAGACTGGTGCAAGGTTAAACGGCGGAACAAAAGCCTCAAGGAATAAACTGACATTAATCAGAATTTTCTTTGCGTAACAAAAATATTTGGAGACGTGAAATGAGATATACCCTAACCCATAGCCTTGCTGTTTTGACGCTTGTAATTACAGCGACGCTCACCTCGTCGGTTACCCAAGCGCAAGCAAGCTTCAGTCTGTGTTGGTCAATTTACGCCGGATGGATGCCTTGGGAGTACGGTGACAGTTCCGGCATCATTAAAAAATGGGCTGATAAATACGGCATTGAAATAGATGTTGTGCAAATAAACGACTACATCGAATCCATTAACCAATACTCGGCGGGCGAGTTTGACGCCTGCTCTATGACAAATATGGATGCTTTAACCATTCCTGCCGCCAGCGGCGTCGATTCAACAGCATTAATCGTTGGTGATTTCTCTAACGGCAATGATGCGATCATTTTGAAAGAGGGTTCTACCTTGGCTGATATAGAAGGCCAGCAAGTGAACCTCGTAGAATTGAGTGTATCCCACTACTTGTTAGCGCGAGGCTTAGAATCCGTCGGCTTGAGCGAACGTGATGTGAAAGTCGTAAATACGTCAGATGCCGATATGGTTGCTGCATATACAACAAGCGGCGTTACTGCAGTAACAACTTGGAATCCACTCGTTAACGAAATATTAAAGATGCCAGGCGCTACCAATGTATTTGATAGCACAAGAATTCCTGGTGAAATCATCGACACGTTGATGGTAAAAACCGACGTCCTCGAAGAATATCCTGAATTAGGTAAAGCCTTAACGGGCGCTTGGTATGAAATTATGGCGGCGATGGAATCCAGCGCGGACGTCCGCGCACAAATGGGTGAAGCTTCGGGAACAGACTTGGTTGGATACGAAGCTCAGCTGGCGACAACCCAGATGTTTTACTCAGCAGCCGATGCCGTCGCCTTTGTAAACAGTTCTAAATTAAAAACGACGATGGAATACGTTGCCAACTTCTCATTTGACCACGGCTTATTAGGCGAAGGTGCTGCAGATTCCGGATTCATTGGCATTGAAACTCCCTCCGGTATATTCGGTGACAGTGGCAATATCCAGTTACGCTTTGACCCTTCGTTTATGGAGATGGCGGCCCAAGGCAATCTGTAAAGTTCCGAGCCGAGTAATACCGTCCTCGTGATTTGTCCCTTGAGAGAATAATTCCATGTTAAGGCTCATCAATTTTCAGCCAAGCCGGGCGCTCAAAACCGCGCTGGGCATTCTCCCTTTTCTGCTAATACTACTCGCGTATCAAATTGGATCCGATCTACGCAAAGCCGAAAACGAGCAAGACAAACTACTACCAAGTTTTACGGAAATTGCAGATGGTATAGACCGAATGGCATTTCAACCCAACAAGCGCTCAGGTGAGTATCTGTTCTGGGTCGACACCAAAAGCAGTGTCGTACGGTTAGCAAAAGGCATCTCGATTGCGGCGTTTATTGGTTTGGTCGTTGGCCTAGCAGCGGGTTCAATTCCCATCATCGCAGCGCCATTGAAACCGCTAATTACAGCTATTTCTTTGATCCCTCCACTAGCGATATTGCCGGTTTTATTTATCGTGTTTGGCCTCGGCGAACTATCAAAAGTTATGCTGATAGTCATAGGTGTGAGCCCATTTTTGATCAGAGACATTTTGCAGCGCACACAGGAATTGCCGCGAGAGCAGCTTGTGAAAGCGCAGACTCTTGGTGGAAATAGCTGGCAAATAATTCTTAGAGTGATTCTCCCACAAACGCTGCCACGCTTAATTGATGCCGTTAGACTCAGCCTTGGCGCGGCCTGGTTATTTTTGATTGCAGCCGAGGCCATTGCCTCAACGGATGGTCTCGGCTATCGGATATTCCTAGTTCGACGCTACATGTCCATGGACGTGATCTTGCCTTATGTTGTTTGGATAACTTTCTTAGCATTCGCAACAGATTGGTGCCTACTGAAACTCAGTCGATTCGTGTTTCCTTGGTATCACGCAGACAAGTAAGGACATCACGTGACCACATTCATTGAATTAGATAGAATTTCAAAACACTACGGTGACAACGTGGTTTTGGAAAACCTTAATGCGAAGGTAACCGAGGGTGAGTTTGTCACCCTCGTTGGTGCTTCTGGATGCGGAAAAAGTACTTTTCTTAAACTGTTACTTGGCACTGAGAGCGTTTCTTCTGGTGAACTTCTTTTGTCAGGCAAACCCATCGGGCAAGAACCTAGTCCAGAACGCGGTATTGTCTTTCAAAAGTATTCTGTTTTTCCTCATTTAAACGTCCGAGAAAACGTTGCTCTTGGCTTGGAGTTTGAACGCAGTGCTTGGCTAGGACGCTTATTTGGGTCAAAGCGTAAAGAGGCATTGGAACAGGCTGATGAGTGGCTTGAAGCGGTTGGGCTCAGCCACGCCCTTAATCAATACCCTCATGAGCTGTCCGGCGGAATGCAACAGCGCTTGGCGTTGGCTCAGGCATTGATCAAGAAACCTAAGGTACTGTTACTGGATGAGCCATTTGGCGCGCTCGATCCCGGCATTCGTAAAGACATGCATGAACTTGTTTTAGGACTTTGGCGGAAATATCAATTAACAGTATTTATGGTGACCCATGACTTACGGGAAGGCTTCCATTTAGGCAGCAGGCTCTGGGTTTTCGATAAAGTGAGGCACGACCCTCATGCTGCGAACCGTTTTGGAAGCACTATTACCTATGATCTACCGCTTCGCTCGCAGGATGTGCCCTTAAACGGTGAACAGTTAGACGCTATTAGCAATCAACTTTGTGCCACCACCACAAAACAAATTTTCTCGGAATGACAAAAAAATGAGCACGCAGAATCTATTTCCCGACGACTACACAACAGTCATTGCACCCGGCTCGCACTGGTCTCTAAATGTGCGCAAAGGGATGCAGATGAAACTAACTGATCTCGAAGGTGGGGCAAACGTTGGAATGCTCTTTTACAACCCGATGCTATTGAGCGAAAAATACAATGCACCTGATACTTTGAAGTGCCAACACACGTTTAAGCTAACGCAAGGGCACTGTCTTTACTCAGATATGGGCCGTGTTTTTGCGTCAATCATAGAGGACTCATTTGGGTGGCACGAGACTGTCTGCGGCAATTCTCACCGTAAGCACATTGAAAGCCGATGGGGGACAAGACACTATCAATCCCAGCGTAACGAATGGCTACAAAACGGATTCGATGCGTTTTTGGTTGAGCTGACAAAATATCGCCTGAAGAAGCAAGACTTGGCGGCGAATCTCAATTTGTTTTCAGAAGTATCTACTAATGCACAAGGCCAACTTCGATTGTCGAGACAAAGCCAGGCTAACGATAGCGTTACACTTCGATTTGAAATGGATACCTTAGTGGTTATGCACACTTGCCCACATCCACTGAGCACCATGGAAGAATATCCTCAAAAACCTGTTCAGGTGACTCTCGAGAAAGCTAAACCAGTATTGCCAGATGACTACTGTGTAAACCTTTGTAGCGAAAACCGCCGCGGGTTTCAGAACAATGCCTTGTATCATCTAGGAATGTAAGTCGAAGCTATGAGTAAGGAAGATAACCTATGATTAAAGAAAGTAGCAGGGCTCTAACTGATGCCAAAACTCGCAAGACGGTGGATGCCGGAGACTATTTCATCCAAACGATCGCAGCGGGAGAGACGGTCCGCATAATCGATCTGGAAGGCAATCAAGCGGCGGACACCCTATTTTATAACGCACACGACCCTAGCGAGCGTTACAGTGCGACCGACACAATTCGCGAGCAAGCTGCGCTGTACCTCACAACTGGGTCCATGTTGAAAACAAATCTTAATCGTGACCTGATTGAGATCGTGGCTGATACTTGTGGCCGGCACGACACTGTTGGCGGCGCCTGCTCAACAGAATCAAATACTGTGCGCTACGATTTGGAAAAGCGCTGCATGCACTCGTGCCGAGACAGCTGGATGCTAGCCATTGCTGAACATGAGGAATATGGATTGGCCAAAGAAGATATTGGCCACAACATCAACTTTTTCATGAACGTCCCTGTAACGCCAGACGGGCAGCTTCAATTTGCCGATGGTGTTTCAGCGCCGGGCAAGTACGTCGAGCTGACAGCAAAAATGGACACAATTGTGTTGATTTCCAACTGCCCTCAGTTAAACAACCCCTGCAACGCCTACAACCCTACCCCAGTTGAAGTAGTCGTATGGGGCGCAGCATAATCCAGCGAAAAATTTGTAAAACCATTAAGAGACCAATAAATCTCTAACCAGCAGGACGACCTGCAAGCATTACAAAACCCTGGGACGACCCGATTAAGCAAGGGAAATACCATGTTCAAACGCATACTCATTGCCAATCGTGGCGCCATTGCCACTCGAATCATTCGAACCCTCAAAAAGTTAGATATTGAATCTGTCGTTGTTTACCACGAAAAAGATCAAGATAGCTTACACGTGCAGCGTGCTGATATTGCCGTGAGTTTAGGTGCCGGCACGGTCGCAGAAACCTATTTGAATCAAGAAAAAATCATACAGATCGCAATCGAAAATAACGTCGATGCCGTCCATCCCGGCTATGGTTTCCTCAGTGAAAACCCCAAATTTGTCGAAAAATGTGAATCCCACGGGCTGAAATTTATTGGCCCTACACCTCAGCAAATGAATGTCTTCGGCTTAAAACATCTAGCCAGAGAGGCCGCCGAGAAAGCAGAGGTTCCCTTATTGAGCGGCTCTCCAGTTTTGGCAGATGTTGATGCTGCCGTTAGCTGGGCAGAGAAGATTGGCTTTCCGGTCATGTTAAAAAGCAGTGCAGGCGGTGGCGGAATCGGCATGCAAGTGTGTTGGGATGCAAGCTCTTTAACGGAGGCTTGGGAAAGCGTAAGGAGGCTCAGCGCCAACTATTTTTCAGATGACAGAGTTTTTCTCGAGAAGTTTATCGACAATGCGCGTCACATCGAAGTTCAAATATTCGGTGATGGAAACGGTGATGCCATTGCATTAGGAGAGCGGGATTGTTCCGCCCAACGCAGAAATCAGAAAGTCATTGAAGAGTGCCCTGCGCCAAATTTGAGCCAGGCAATGCGTGAGGACATGCACCGTACCGCCGAAGAGTTGATGGCATCGGTGAATTATAGGAACGCTGGCACGGTTGAATTTATTTTCGATGTTGATCAGCAATCATTTTATTTCCTAGAGGTGAATACTCGCCTGCAGGTGGAACATGGCGTCACCGAAGAAGTATTTGGTGTCGATCTCGTTGAATGGATGATCACTCTAGCCTCAGGAGAATTACAAAGCCTAGAATTGATTCGCCCAACGCTGAAACCTGTTGGTCATTCAATACAGATGCGCTTATACGCTGAGGACACTCAGCAAGATTTTCAGCCAAGCGCTGGGTTGTTGTCCGAAGTCTATTTTCCAGAAATAGAAGGTTTGCGTGTCGACACGTGGGTGGAAGCTGGCGTTGAGGTCCCGGCTTTATTTGATCCCATGCTGGGCAAGCTGATCGTATCAAAAAATTCACGCGAGGAAGCGTTAGCGACCATGACTCAAGTTCTTCAGCAGACTCGAGTCTATGGCATTGAAACCAACCTGAAATATGTAGCATCAGTTCTAGCAACCGACGCGGCGCAGTCCGGTCAGCTCCTAACCAAGACTCTTGCGTCCCATTCGTTCCGATCTCCTTCATTTCGAGTTCTCAGCGCCAGCACTCAAACAACGGTTCAGGACTATCCCGGTCGTCAAGGCTACTGGCACGTTGGCGTTCCTCCCTCAGGGCCCATGGACTCTTTGTCGTTTCGCTTAGCCAATCAGCTTTTAAGCAATGCAGCCGACGCATCGGCTCTTGAAATGACGCTGAATGGGCCTACCCTGCAATTTGATTCCGATACCGTGATTGCTTTAACCGGCGCTGACATGCAAGCGGAGCTTGATGGCCAATTGATTCCTCGATTTCAAACTGTGGCGGTAGCTGCCGGTCAAATTCTGACGATTGGTAAAGTCAATGGCTTCGGCGCGCGCGCCTATCTAGCTATTTCTGGCGGAATCCAATGCCCTCTTTACTTAGGCTCAAGTGCGACATTCACCCTGGGGCAGTTTGGTGGGCATGCAGGCCGCGCATTAAGAACAGGTGATGTGCTTCACTTAACTGAGCCTGCAGATGTGGAGCCTCGGGCAATGGCTATTCCTCAGATTCCAGATGTTATGGAATTACGTGTTATCTACGGCCCTCACGGCGCGCCAGACTTTTTCACTGATGACGACATCGCAGAGTTTTTTTCCAGCCAATGGCAGGTGCACTACAATTCAAGCCGCACCGGAGTTCGATTAATTGGGCCAAAACCAACCTGGGCGAGAGCCTCCGGTGGCGAAGCAGGCATGCACCCGTCCAATATTCACGACAACGCCTATGCTTTCGGCACGATTGATTTTACCGGAGACATGCCTGTCATACTTGGCCCAGACGGACCTTCTTTGGGCGGGTTCGTATGTCCCAGCACTGTCATTACCGCCGATTTATGGAAATTGGGCCAGCTCTCAGCGGGTCAATCACTGCGCTTCATTCCTGTTAGCTATGAGCAAGCAGTGGACGCGGAGAAAATCCAACTGGCATCTATTAACGCACTGCAATTACCACAGCTAAGCGATCACCCCGCTCTTTTGGAATTAGCGCAGCCCATTGTTAAAAGCATGCAATGGGAAGGTGATGATTTGGTTTGTCGGTTAGCTGGCGATCACTTCTTGCTGATCGAAGTCGGACCACTAGTGTTGGATATACCGCGACGTTTTAAAGTCCACGCACTGATGCTGGCTCTCGAACAGCAAGCCATAAACGGTGTCAAAGAACTCACGCCAGGTATTCGTTCGCTTCAAATCCACTACGACAGCCAAGCACTTAAGCTGACTGACTTGCTGAACTTTATCGAAAAAACCGTAACCTCATTGACTACCGGCGACCTGAGCGTGCCCAGCCGCAATGTTTATTTACCCTTAAGCTGGGATGACGAAGCCTGCAAATTGGCAATCGAAAAATACATGCAATCAGTGCGTCCTGACGCGCCTTGGTGCCCAAGCAATCTTGAATTCATCCGGCGCACGAATGGATTGAATTCAATCGACGAGGTTAAAGATATAGTTTTCAACGCCTCCTACTTAGTGATGGGCTTAGGTGATGTTTACTTAGGTGCGCCGGTTGCAACACCCATTGACCCGAGGCATCGCCTGATTACAACCAAGTACAATCCAGCTCGAACATGGACAGCAGAAAATTCAGTGGGTATCGGTGGAGCCTATATGTGCGTTTATGGCATGGAAGGCCCTGGAGGCTATCAATTTGTTGGGCGCACCTCACAAGTGTGGAATCGTTACAATCAAACTAAGCAGTTTTCCAACCCTTGGTTGTTGCGCTTTTTTGATCAGATTCACTTTTATGAAGTAAGCCCTGATGAGCTGGCTGAAATTCGGCGCGACCTTCCAAAAGGCCAAACCTCCCTTCGTATCGAGGACGCCGAGTTTTCGCTATCTGAATATCAAAGCTGGTTAGGCAAGCATGACGACAGCATAGGCAAGTTTACAGCGACTCGCGAACAGGCCTTTGAAGAAGAATTACAACGCTGGCGCGACGATGGTCAATTTACTTTTGATGCGCCGCAAGCGGCTATAAGCATGGCACACGCCGATGAAATCCCCGAAGGATGCGTGGCGATAGATAGCTCAATATCGGGTAATGTTTGGAAAATAGATGTTGAAGAAGGCGATGTCATCAGCAAAGGTCAAACGTTAATGGTACTGGAGTCCATGAAAATGGAAATCGCAATTCAAGCACAATTTTCAGGCAAGATAGAAAAGCTATGGGCTCGCACCGGCCAAGATGTTCAAGCAGGCCAATGCCTTATGTGGCTCGAACAGGAGACAGACACACAATGAGCGGAATAAATAATCTTACTATTAGGGCCGTGCATGATTCTTATGTCAGCGGTGTCGAGACGCCTGAATCTCTATTTTCTAAACTGCGATCTCAGGCGCTGGCTCAACACGAATACAACGCCTGGATTTATTTGCTGAGCGAAGACCAGTTACAGGTTTATTTTGATGCGCTGAAACTTAAACCTATCGAATCAACACCTCTTTGGGGAATTCCATTTGCGATTAAAGACAATATTGATCTGAGAGATATCCCCACCAGCGCAGCCTGCGAATCATTTACTTACTCAGCCGAGAAATCTGCGACGGTTGTTACTCTGTTAATCGAAGCCGGTGCGATACCTTTAGGTAAAACAAATCTCGATCAATTTGCCACTGGCCTAGTTGGAACGCGATCTCCATTTGGCGAAGCAAAAAATGTTTTCAACAAAGATTACATCAGCGGCGGCAGTAGCGCAGGTTCCGCTATAGCAACCGCATTGGGGCAGGTTTCATTTGCACTAGGTACAGACACAGCAGGTTCAGGTCGAGTGCCAGCTGCATTTAACAATGTAGTTGGGCACAAGCCGACCAAGGGATTGCTAAGCACGGTCGGCGTCGTGCCAGCCTGCAAGTCCTTGGACTGTGTGTCAATTCTTGCATTAACCAGCGAGGACCTTGTGAAGGTTTTGGACGTTGCCGCGGTTGATGACGACAATGATCCCTACTCAAGAAAAAATACGGCGTTTAACACTAAACACTACTGGCAAGATAAAACACCGGCAGCCTTTAGCTTCGGCATCCCTGACCAGCTTGATTTCGACAACAACGCAGAAACAGAAGAGCTATTTCATTTTGCCTGCGAGCAACTCAAGAGACTCGGTGGTCAAGCCGTTGCAATTGATTTTGAGCCATTCCTAAAAACAGCAAGGCTGTTGTACGAGGGCCCATGGGTCGCGGAACGTGCCTGGGCAACAAAAGGTGTAAACCGAGATGATATGCTGCCGGTTATTCGAAAAGTTCTAGCAACAACCGAAAATTTTGATGTCACTGATGCATTTGATGCACAATATAAACTGCAAGCACTAAAGCGAACCTGCGACTGCGAATTGGATAAAGTGGACTTTGTGGTAACCCCTACAACCCCCTCTTGCTATCTAAGGTCTGAGATCGAAAAAGAACCAATTGGATTAAATTCAAAGCTTGGTACCTACACTAATTTTATGAACTTGCTCGACTATACCGCGACCGCCGTCCCTGTTGGACGATTGAGTTCAGAAGTCAGTTGGGGCGTGACTTTATTTAGTCGAGCCTTTACAGATATAAAGCTGTTGAGCTTCTCAGGCGCACTGCAGAGGCAACTCAATCTCCCACTGGGAGCTACACCCTGCTTACTCTCGCCGACGGCGCAATCTGGCCGTGTCGTTCCAGAAGAATCAGTCGATGTAGTGGTATGTGGCGCGCATCTATTGGGGCAGCCGCTTAACTGGCAGTTACAAGATCGCGGCGCAAAATTCAAAACCACAACCACAACTACACCAGCCTATGCTTTATTTGCACTTCCAGATGGCAAGCGCCCCGCGCTTGTGCCGCACAGCGCTGGGTCCGCTATCGAGGTAGAAGTCTGGCGCATGCCCATGGCAGAGTTTGGCAGTTTTGTCGCTGGCATTCCTTCACCGCTTGGCATAGGCAAGGTGACGCTAAAATCAGGAGAAAGTCTCCCCGGGTTTATTTGTGAAGAAGGCGGCATTCGCGACGCAATAGACATTTCACAATTTGGCGGGTGGCGCGCGTACCTAGCATCTAAATAGTACCGAATCGTATTCTTAAGGTCTCTGTCACACACTATTGTCCCGTGCTACCCCCTGGCGTCATTAGTCCGCCGTTAAACACACAGGCAAGCTCTTCCTGCACAGTTTTAGAGCCCCAAATGATTCATTTGAGGGCTTTTGGGCTGAGTGGTTTATGGCTTTTTTGAGTCGCTTCTTGCATACTCTATGAAGCCTCTGGCTACCCTCGCGAAATAGGCTTTAAACTATTGATAACTAACACAAATAATTATTGACAGCATTGTTTCAAATGCGCGCCCGTTGCAGCGAAAAGTGGCGGAGATTTTGCAGGTGTATACCCTACACATTTTAACAAAAGCAGAATTTGGAGCAGTTTGAATGAGCGACCTGACACATGGAGTTGTTGAAGACCTGAAAATTGGGGCCCCCACCACACCTAAGCTATGGACCTTAAACGACGCTGTATGGGCTAGCGTTCAACCCATTCTGGTACTTGGATCGATGATTCTAGTTGCAGTAATGATTTCCAGTGATTGGGAATATCGGCGTTTATTTGGCGCCATAATGATCATTCTGCCTACGATACTGTGCATAGTCGCAGAGAGGATATGGACCAAGCGTAAGGATTGGTTGCTCGAGCCCAAAGAGATGGCCGAGGACGCATTTTGGCTCGCCTTCGCCGGCTTACTTTGGGTTCCACTTTACAGCGATTTCTACGACACCCCTCTCTCGGCCGGTTTCAAAGCGGTTCGCGACCTAGCCCCTTTGCAAGTCACTCTGGATCCTTCGTCCATTTTAGGAATCCTCGGCACAACGCTTCTAGTACTGCTGGTGTCTAGCTTTGTTTACTACTGGCTCCACCGCGTTCAACACGAATCACTTTTCTTCTGGCGCATGCATGCCACTCATCATCACATCACGAAAATGGGTTGTATGCGCGGCGATCGCACCCACCCCTTGGAATACATGACCTTGTTTTTGGGAACTCCAGTGGCGCTAGCACTTTTGGGCGCCAGCGATGGCGTTATGGCCGTGGCCGGTTCTTTTGGAATTTGGAATGGAGTACTTAATCACTCAAATTTGCCGTTAAAAACAATGCCTGTTTACGACTGGATATTTGCCACCGCTCCCCAGCATCATGCCCATCACGCTCTAGAGCGCAGGCAGGCTGATTCCAATTATGGATGTATGATTATTCTTTGGGATCGTATTTTTGGTACTTACTGCGGAGACGCAGAGGTGGGCCAGATCGGCGCTGGTAAGGCTGTACCGCTTTCAATTAGGCAGCAGTTGGCATTAGCTTTTTATTCGGATAAAAAATTGAAGAGTTTGTGAATCTCAGGTGAAACGGGCAGTCATCGACTGCTTAATGTTCGCTTTTTTCTGAGACTCAAAGTTATAAAGAGGCACAGAACTGTCAACAGATACAAGAAAAGCCAATGCAACAGATTTAACATTTAGGCCTTCATTTGCATTTAACACTAGCATTTAACCAGGTATCTTTGAGCGACCAATCTTTCACTGGCATAGACTCACTTAATGAGTTGAAGCCAGCCCCAAAAACGTGGGATACAAGCGCTTTTTTGCGGCCTCTTCCGCAGCCACTATTTGTGCTGAGATCTATGGCGCTGGTGGCCACAATGGTCACAGATGAGTGGATGAACCACAAACTTTAAGCGCTCATCATGTTGCTGCTGCCTATCCCTCTGCTCATTGTTGCTGAGCGTAGTTGGACCAAGCGTAGCGACTGGCCGCTAGAGCCAAAAGAATTGGCTGAAGATGCTTGCTTGCCTCTGGAGGACTACTTTGGGCGCCATTGATTAGCGATTATTACAGGACACCTATCTGCGAGGATTTTCGAACAGTGCGTGATGCCGCTCCCTTACAGATAACAATAGAGCCCGACACAGTTTTAGGATTGCTTGCCGCAGCCCTACTTCTTCGCATCATCTTAGGTTTTATCTATTACTGGTTGCACCGCGTTCAACACGAATCACTGTTTTGGTGGCGCATACCCGCGACCCATCACTTCATCACCAAACTGGTTTGTATGCGTGGCGCACGGACCCACCCTCTTGAATATCTTGCCTTAAGTCTTGGCACCCCCCATTACGCTCGCCCTGCTGGGCGCAAGCGACAATGTTATTGACGTCTCTGCCGCATTCGGTATGTGCAACGGTAAACTCAACCTTGCAAATCTGCCGCTACTTCTCTGCCTGTTTACGATTGGATTTTCGCCACCGCACCGCAGCATCAAGCTCACCATGCGATGGATCGAAGCCAAGCTGATTCAAACTACGGGTGTAATATCATTTTTTGGGACCGTGTTTTCGGTAACTACTGTGGCGATACCGAAGTAGTTCAATGCGGTGCTGGCAAAGGCAAAGCGTTATCTCTCAAAGAGCAATTTGCCCTAGCGTTCTACTCGAATGAGAGATTGAAAGATTTGTAACTTTTCTTAGAGCTCATCCCAGGCGGCCCATTCAATGGCCCGTCCTGGGTAGGCAACCTCAGCAAAAGGCCAGCTCATCTCTACCCACTGCTCGGCCCATTCATAAAGCACCGCGTCAAAACCCGACTCAAAATCAGCCTTGGTAACCCAAAGTGAAACCTCTGCATCATACCCAGATTTGCTACTAGGTCTGACGTATATACATCCTATTTCTCGTTCGCCATCGGTGGTAAGAACGGCATAAGCGAATGACTCACGTCGATTGAATCGATCTTGCTCATTCAACATGTCGTCCATAGCGGCTTCAGCAGTGATATTTTCATGGGGCCAATTTACGCTGCGAGTAAAGGTCTCCTGAAGATGCTCGATTGATGACATGTAAGCTACAAAATCGAGCTCAACTAAATCTGGGCCAAGTGGCACCAATTTGAATTCGTCAGATTCCACCAGAACTGGCGGCTCAAATTCAGCGGGGATAAAAGCTGAGCTAGCTTCAGCTTTTTTCGCGACTATGAACTGCTTATAGCCGTCAGTCATGGCCCTAGCACAGTCGCCAGGCGTTAGACGTATGCCATCTTCGCGTTTGCAAGGCCCCTCAATCACCCCGGGTAAGTTAGCCTCAACCCATTCTCTAGCTTCAAAATAGATAGGCTGATCATTGGAACTAGTTTCGACCCCTTTGATGACACTGTCTTCGAATGTCACGTGAAAGGTATCTGTGACATCGAACCCTGTTTCCAAAGCTACTACTGGATCGTCCTGCACAGTGATAGAGCAGCTGATAGTATCGGCTGCTTCACTTACGCAAGGCGCTCGAACTAAGACTTTGTAATTTCCACCTTCGGCCCAGGCTTGGTAATTGAGGATGCTAGCCTGCGACTCGCCAGCCTCACTAAGAAATGGCTGCAAGGTATTCGCATCAAATGAATAGAATGCATCGATCATGCCTTCGGCCATTGCGAGATTTGATGCCAATTCTGCGGCGGTATCCGCTTCGCCGGAACAGGCTGATAAGCCAGCCATGCATAACATGTAAGTTGCGGTTTGTTTTTTGAGTGACTTGTACATAGGAATTTCTCCAATTTTAGTATGGACCGATTGCAACGTCATCTAGGCCGCTGCAATAGCCTGAGGTAGGGGGTCGAGAGTAAAAAAATCACAGAGCTAAATCAGTTTAAGGGGTAAGAAGTAAATCAGAAGTTAGTGTTTAACGCACTTTTTTAACAGTCTAATATTTGAATTCTAACAAATGATTAGATCAATATTTTTTCGCTTGCTAAACACCTAATTCTTTCATCGTCCCATCCTTTTAACCTCTTAAGATACAGCAAGACATGTGCCATACGTCTTACAGAAGGTGAATCCATGGTTTTTGCGAAAAACAGCGCGATATAAAGCCTGCTCAACTGGCACTAAAACGGTTCTCTTTTTTTGCGACGCACCAAAACAGTAAGCACTGGTTGTGTCATACCTAAGGCAGCTACCGGTGCTGGAATTATAACTCACTCTCACAGCTGCTTTAGACCAAATAAATCAGCCGAGTACCATATCAGCGAATGGAAATGACGATACACAAACTTAAAGTAAATACTTTAAGACGAAGAGTTTATTAAATGCCGTAAAAATCAAAAACCGTAGAGCAGTAAGACTATCTAATTGATCCACCGGCAATACGAGGCTATTTGGATGCGTGGAGGTATTCTCCACTCCCCACAACTTTGAAATCAACCAGCAAAGTAGGAATGAATAAAGGTATTGAACCTGTATTGAAAATAAGCAGACAGGGACCTGCGTTACTTGAATCGATTGTAGGATGTCTAAAATTTTTGAGAGAGGCTCTAACGGCGATAATGAAAGAAGGCGGCTACGCTAGTTTTATCTCAAATCCGCGAACATCTGTAGATAGAAAAAATTCAAAAGGAGCTACCGTAAGGCCTTCCTGCC